>DASTWL010000090.1 GCA_035765895.1 Verrucomicrobiia bacterium
CAGGGGTTTACGGGCCGAAGCCATTCATCCCCCACGCGGCGTCGCTCCATCAGGGTTTCCCCCATTGTGAAAAATTCTCGACTGCTGCCACCCGTAGGTGTCTGGACCGTGTCTCAGTTCCAGTGTGGCTGGTCGTCCTCTAAGACCAGCTACCCGTCGTAGCCTTGGTGAGCCGTTACCCCACCAACTAGCTGATAGGCCGCGGGCTTATCGCGAAGCGCCAGGTCTTACGATCCCCGGCTTTGAATTGAATTAGATGCCTAGTTCAATTTACATTCGGTATTAGCTTGCCTTTCGGCAGGTTATTCCAAACTTCGCGGCAAATTACCCACGTGTTACGCACCCTTACGCGACTCCAACCAGCAAATATTGCTATTCACTGATTAGCGTCCCACTTGCATGTCTTATCCACGCCGCCAGCGTTCGTTCTGAGCCAGAATCAAACTCTCCGTTTAATAGTTTTGTTTGATTCAACCGCATTTAAACATGCGGCTTACGCAATGATTTTCACCTATGCAGACAAAATTAATTGTTTGCCTTAGGGGCTCTCACTTATCGCACAATTCAATTTTCAAGGAACATGACGCACTTGCGTCAAAGTCTACCCCCGATTCAGGGGACAAAAATTTAAGTCGCTGGCAAAAATTTTAAGTCAGCGGCTATGCCTTTAACTTACGCGCTTAATCTTACAAATTCACCGCAGAGTGTCAAAAACTTTTTTTAGCTTTTTTTCCTCCGGCCGGCTCTTTTATCTCCCTCACAGAACGGCGTCAGCTTATTGCAGTGCAGAGCGGTTGCAAGAGCATTTTTTATTTTTCCACCGATTCTGAAACCATCTCATCTCTCATGACTTACCCGCGATTCCACGGCCCGTCCCTGTTTGCACGCCCAAACTTACGTTAGCACATCCTTCAAGCTTTACCGGCTCTTGTTGCTGCGGATCAAGCCCACTCGCCGTGTTTTCGATCTGTCAGCCACAAGGCCTCAGTGCGTAATTCGCTGCACACCACCCAGACGCCCATAAAATGAGCCATGTGCACTTTAAAGGGACGATGCCGATCACCAAATGCTCCGTCCGTTTTGAACCACCTCGTTCACTCCAACTAGAAGCGAAGTCTGAAACGTTTAATCGCTCCTGCCGGGCGGTCGGAGAGTAAGCAACTCTGGCGACGATGCCCTAACGGGGACTCTCCATCATCAACTTTAAAAGCTCGGCCGCTGCCCGCCCCGGAGGACGCTGTTTGGGCCAAGTTGCCACAATTTTTCGTTCCGGTCTGGGCGCCGATAACGAGCGGTATTCCACCACATTATCCCCAGAATCGTGGGCCGCCATCGCCGGGATGAGAGATATACCCAGCCCGGAACAGACTAGAGCCTGGATCGTCTCAAGTTGAGCGCTCCGCAAACTGATCGGCGGGTGCACATTGCGCCGGTCACAAAAGCCCAAAACCTGATCGCCCAGGCAATGGCCCTCTTTCATGACAATCAATCGCTCCCGAGAAATTGCAGCCGGATCGATGAATCGTTTCCGACCAAGCGGATGGCCAGGAAGCAAAGCCAGCAGCAATTCTTCCGAAAACAAATCGCGCACTTCAAACCGTCTGTCAGGAATCGGGCGGCTGGCCAGCAGCAAGTCAATCTCGCACGTGAGCGCCATTTTCAACAAACGTGCCGTTGTATCTTCCTGCACGACGATTTCCACCCCCGAGTATTTGCTCGCAAAGCGGGTCAGCAAGTCCGGCAACAGATAAGGCGCGATCGTTGGCAATACCCCAATGTTCAACGCCCCTCGCAACAGACTCTGCGCATCGGAAGCCTCCCGCTTGGCCGCGTCCACTTCCTCCAGAATCTTCACCGCAGAAACGCCTCCCCATGCGCGGTGAGTTTCACCTCGCGCTTCAGGCGGTCGAAGAGCCGTTCGCCCAGTTCTTCTTCCAATTTCATGATCTGCTGGCTGAGCGACGGCTGGGCGACGTGGCATTGCTCGGCGGCGCGGGAGAAATTGCCGGTGCGCGCCACGGCCACGACATAACGGAGCTGCTGCATTTCCATAGGCAGCGCCTATCGTAACGACAGAAAAAAAAGTATTTCAACAATGGCTCCCGGACTGGTTGACTGGGGTAAATTCGCAGCACACATCCGATCAAACCGAAGTTAATCAATCGCACCCATCAGGAAGTTTATGTCATCCGAATCCAAATGCCCGTTTCATCAAGGCGCCGGTTTCTCCGGGGCCGTTCCCGCCGGCGCTGGCACCGCGAACCGCGACTGGTGGCCCAACGCCCTGCCGCTGGAAATGCTTCACCAGCACTCCGCCAAATCGAATCCGATGGAGCCCGCCTTCGACTACGCGAAGGAGTTTCAAAGCCTCGACTACGCGGCCTTGAAGAAGGATCTCGCAGCCCTCATGACGGATTCGCAGGACTGGTGGCCCGCCGACTTCGGTCACTACGGCCCACTGTTCATCCGCATGGCCTGGCACAGCGCCGGCACCTACCGCATTAGCGATGGCCGTGGCGGCGGTGGGCGCGGCCAGCAACGCTTTGCTCCGCTCAACAGCTGGCCGGATAATGTCAGTCTCGACAAGGCGCGTCGCCTGCTCTGGCCGATCAAGCAGAAATACGGCCGCAAGATTTCCTGGGCCGATCTGCTGATTCTCGCCGGCAATGTCGCCCTCGAAACCATGGGCTTCAAAACCTTCGGCTTTGCCGGCGGCCGGGAAGACACTTGGGAACCCGACCAGGATGTGTATTGGGGTAAGGAGACCAAGTGGCTCGACGACAAACGCTACTCCGGCGACCGCCAGCTTGAAAACCCGCTGGCCGCAGTGCAGATGGGCCTCATTTATGTGAACCCCGAAGGCCCCAACGGCAATCCCGATCCGGTGGCGGCCGCGCGCGACATCCGCGAAACCTTCCGTCGCATGGCGATGAACGACGAGGAAACCGTGGCGCTCATCGCGGGCGGCCACACCTTCGGCAAGACCCACGGCGCGGGGCCCGCCTCACATGTCGGCGCCAATGTGGAAGCCGCCCCGTTGGAGCAGCAGGGGCTCGGCTGGAAGAGCACTTACGGTTCCGGCAAGGGCGGCGACACCATTACCAGCGGCCTCGAAGTTACGTGGACCCAGACGCCCACGCAGTGGAGCAATTTCTTTTTCGAAAACCTGTTCAAATACGAGTGGGTGTTGACCAAGAGCCCGGCCGGCGCGCATCAGTGGATCGCCAAGGGCGCAGACGCCACCATTCCCGACGCCCATGACTCGTCAAAGAAGCATGTGCCCACAATGCTGACCACGGATCTGTCGTTGCGCTTCGATCCAGCTTACGAAAAAACCTCGCGCCGGTTTCTCGAACATCCCGAGCAGTTCGCCGACGCCTTTGCCCGCGCCTGGTTCAAGCTCACGCACCGCGACATGGGCCCCCGCGCCCGCTACATCGGCCCCGAAGTGCCGAAGGAGGAACTGATCTGGCAGGATCCAATTCCGGCGGTGAATCATCCGCTGGTGGATGCGCCGGACATTGTCGCGCTCAAGGCCAATATTCTTACCTCCGGTTTGACCGTTGCGGAACTGGTTTACACCGCGTGGTCGGCCGCCTCGACGTTCCGTGGCTCCGACAAGCGCGGCGGCGCAAACGGCGCCCGCATCCGCCTGGCGCCGCAAAAATTCTGGGAAGTCAATCAGCCCGCCCAACTGTCCAGGGTGCTGGGTGCATTGGAGGGCATTCAAACTGAATTCAACCGCACGGCTGCCGGCGGCAAGAAAGTCTCGCTGGCGGACCTCATCATGCTCGGCGGTTGCGCCGCCGTGGAACAGGCCGCAAAGAAGGCGGGGCACACCGTCACCGTGCCATTCACGCCTGGCCGCATGGATGCCACGCCGGAGCAGACCGACGTGGAATCCTTCGCCGTGCTCGAACCGGCAGCGGATGGCTTCCGCAACTACGTGAAGGGCAAATACAGCGTCCCCGCCGAATACCTGCTGCTGGACAAGGCGCAGTTGCTGACGCTCACCGCGCCTGAAATGACGGCCTTGGTCGGCGGGCTGCGCGCGCTCGGCGCCAACTTCGGCGGCAGCCCGCACGGTGTGTTCACCAAACATCCCGGCGCGCTGACCAACGACTTCTTCATCAACCTGCTCGACATGGGCACGGAATGGAAACGTCTCGACGAGCACGGCACCCAGTTCGAAGGCCGCGACCGCAAGACCGGCGAACTCAAGTGGAGCGCCACGCGCGTGGACCTGGTCTTCGGCGCCGACTCGCGCCTGCGGGCGGTGGCCGAAGTTTACGGATCAGCCGACGGTGAAGCGAAACTGGTGCATGACTTCGTGGCCGCCTGGTCCAAGGTGATGAACCTGGACCGCTTCGATCTCGAATAATCAATTGACGGTTGCAGAAACACAGCGGCCCGCAGGCGTTGACCTGCGGGTCGTTTTATTTGTAGCGCAAACAGTCTGCTTCCTTCACCGCCGACGGGCGGTCGGCGAATCACCGACCGGCAGGTTGCCAGCCTGCGACACAGCAGACAGTTTGTGTGCGGACGCTTGCTACGCCCTCAATTCCCTGATGTCCGCCAGAATCTGCGCGATGACTTCCGCCTTCGGCTTCGCGCCTCATGTGCCGCCGTGGTGGAGGCGAGATTGAATTTAATTGTTTGTTTCTGCCGTCAACGTCACCGGCCCAAGCAGGCCGGCCGGAACGAGCTGTGAATCTTTGGTGAAATAATTCCACGTCGTAAAAGTATACCGGCCATGCGAGGGGCGCGGCTGACCCTTGATAAACCAGTCGGGAAATGCTTTGAGCGGACCGCCGTGGCCTTGATCGCCTTGGTTCCATTCGCAATCGGCCGGCTCTTGCTCGTCACCAATCAACCGGTTCGCCCAGACGTTGACCACCTTGATTTCGAGACGATTGCCCCTTGGTTTGACGGCGGCGCTGATATCCACCCGCCACGGTGCAGTCCAGACGACGCCCAAATCTTTTCCGTTCAGCCGCACTTCGGCAAGTTCGCGCACCACGCCCAGGTCGAGAAAAAGTTTTCCCGTTCCCGCAACTGTAGTCGGGAGGTCAAACGTTTTCGTGTAAACCGCCGTGCCGCTGTAAAACTTGATGCCCGGCTCGGGCCGCTTCGACCAGTCGTCGAGTTGTTCGAACGTCACCCGCTCAGGCCCGCCCCACTTCGGGTCGAAGCTCACCGCCCACGCGCCGGTGAGTTCACCGGTGGTTTTGCAGGCGGGGAAATTCTTGGGCGGCCGCGTTTGGAAGATCGGCAGCTTGCGGAACACCACGAAACAACTTTCCGCCGCCGCGAATGCCAGTGGCACGAGCGTTTTTCCGTCGCGAACTTCAAACTCCGGCAGGTCGCGCCTTGCGCCGGTCACGGGATTCCAAAGCTCGGGCTGTTTGCCGGTCACGCCAAACGTCGCCAGCGCCGAGCCGCTGTTCGTCGAGAGGTTGGCGATGAAGTAAACATCGCTCGTTCCATCTCGGCGGTGAATGCTTTTCAACTGTAAACGTTCGCTGCGGTTGGTGGACGCGAAATCGTTCGTGGCAATTTCACCCCATTGCAGCAGGGCCTGACAGCGCGTGAGGTAGCGCACCCACGCCTTGCCCTGTTCCCACCACGTCTGCGTGCGGTCGAAATGCGTGCCCCACTGGCCCATGACCATGCCCGGCTGCCAGCGCTCGTCGAACGGCTGGTGGGTGAAGCGGTGCAGCAACATGCGGTTCACGCCGTCGCAAAACGCCGCGTCGCCGATGGGCTTCAACCACGCGGGTGTCTCCGTCCACCGGCTGTCGCCCGGCCCGCCGGTGTAAGCCTCCGCTTCGATCAGGTTGCGACCCGCCGCGCGCACCGCCGCCACCGTCGGCGCGAGTTCGTAAGGGCTGTAGCTTCCCTTCGCGGTCCAGAACTCCGTTACGATGCGGTCCACGTGTGGCACGACGTCGGTGATGTTCCATGGGCCGCCGTAAGGTTCGCACATGAATTTCAACCCGGCCTTCCGCAACTTGCGCTGGATGACCGGAAAATAATTTTCGCGATACAGGTCGCGAATGGTCTGGTTGAAATCCTCCTGGAACTTTTTCGTCTCCGCCGCGCTGCCAACCACGCGCTTGGCCAGCGTCGGCAGGAACGCAGTCAGGTCGTAACCACGCCGCGCGGCGAATTCCTCGCGCATCTTCGGCGTCCAGCCGGGCGTGCCGGCCTCGTAACTGTCAAAGTGGTAATAGTTGAATCCGTTGCCGACGAGATCGCCGAGCTGCTGCTTCGCCGCGCTGATGATGTGATCCATGTGGAACTCCACCGCCGCTTGGCTCATCTTGTCACACTCCAACCCGATGGCTTCCCACTGCGCCGGTTGCAGCAGCGTGCCCATCGTCGTGCGCCCGAAACGGTAGATGATCCAATCGCCCGGCGGCACAGCCCAATCCAGCTTTCCATCGGCGGACAGTTTGGACGAAAGATCAACGACGTCCGCGCGGCCAACGATTCCGCTGGCTGGCAATGCCAGCACCGCGACATCGCGATAAAATTCCTGCCGCGCCGGAACCTCCGGCTTTTCGAGTTTGCCGTTGGTCGGATTCCACAACGGGAATTGCATCCGTGAATGCAGGTCAGGCCTGGCACGCGGAAGCTCGCCCGAAAAACTCGTTCCGCCGCTGACTTGCGTTTCCGACCAGACGATTTCCTGCATCGAAAGTTCCGGCGTGATCCACGGCCCGCCGCTGCTCTCGTAACCGGCGCAATTATGAACGCCAAAATCGATTCCCAACCGCCGTGCGTCCGCCGCCGCGTGGCGCACCAGTCGCCACCACGGTTCGGTGAAAGTTACGGCTCCGGGCGAAGGAGCGTTTGAGATGGCGCGCGCCCACGGCGTGCAGGAATCCGCGAGACTGAACATCGTCGCGCTGCCGAAACCGGCGTCCCGCAAAGCCTCCAGATCGCGCGTGATGCCGTTGCTGTTGATGTTGCTCCCCATCCACATCCACAACACGCCGGGCTTGGCGGATTCCGGTGGATGCTCGAAGCGTGATTCGAGTTCATCGCCGCGGGCACAGGCAATACAGGCGATCAACAGCAAACAAAAGAGGCGCATATCGTCAGGATATGCGCCGTGAAGAATCCGGACAACTGTTGGATTACGCCTTCCGTTCCTTGATGTCCGCCAGAATGTTCGCGATGACTTCCGCCTTCGGCTTCGCGCCTTGCGGGCCGCCGTGGTGGAGGCGGACGCTCACCGCGCCGGCTTCCATGTCTTTGCCGCCGATGATGAGCATGGTGTGGACACGCAATTTTTCCGCGTCGGCGATCTTGGCTTTGAACGGCGTGGCGCTGAAATCCGCATCCACGCGCACCATGTTCGCGCGGAGTTCGGCCACGATGGGCTTGGCGTAGTTGATGAGCGCTTCGTCGTCGTTGAGCGTGATGACGCGCACCTGATCCGGCGCGAGCCAGAGCGGGAAGTTGCCGGCGTAATGTTCGATGAGGAAGCCGATGAAGCGTTCATGCGTGCCGAGCGGCGCGCGATGGATGCACAGCGGCGTCTTGTTGGAATTGTCCTTGTCGCGATAGGTCAGGCCGAAGCGCGTCGGCACGGCGAAGTCCACCTGGTTGGTGGCGATGGTGAATTCGCGGCCGATGGCGCTCCACACCTGCACGTCAATCTTTGGCCCGTAGAACGCCGCCTCGTTGGCGACCTCCACGTAATTGATGCCGGACTCGATCAACACCTGCCGCACCATGTCCTCAGTCTTTTTCCACAGCTCCGGCTCGTTGACGTATTTCTTGCCCAAGCCGTCTGGCGACGACGTGCTGAAGCGCATCTGATATTTTTCGAGACCGAACGTCTTGAAATATTTCAGATACATGTCGTTCACGGCGCGGAACTCATCGGCGAACTGCTCCTCGGTGCAATAGATGTGGGCGTCGTTCATGTTGAGCGAACGCACGCGCATGAGGCCGAACAACTCGCCGCTCTGCTCGTAGCGATAGCAGCAGCCGTATTCCGCGAGGCGCAACGGCAGGTCGCGATAACTGCGCGGCTCAGCCGCAAAGATGCGGTGATGATGCGGGCAGTTCATCGCTTTGAGGTAATAGCGCTCAAGGGGCGGAAGCTTTGCCTGCAACTTATCTTTCGTCAAAAGCTGGCCGAGTTGAACGTAAAGTCGTTCCATGCCCATCAGCATTGCTTCCTGCTGTTTTTCTGCCGGAAGCGATTTCATAAACAGCGCCACTTTTTCATGAAGCCTGATGCCACTGGGCAAAGTTGGTTTCAACTTTTCGAGATGGTCCAGAATCCAGACTTCCTCTTTGTCGATTTCAATGTCCTTTTTTTCTTCCGCCGCTTCATGGAGAGTTTTTTCCACTTCACGAATTTCTGCGGGAAGACTGGATTCACGGAATTCGATTGGCGGAAACATTGAGTCCGCGTAATACGGCAGATGCCCGGAAGTTAAATACATTTTCTCCCGCGCAAGATGCGGCGTTTTCACGCGGACGTAGCCGGCGGCGAATTCGGTTTCCTTGGCCAGCTTTTCCAGTTCCTCAACGAGAATCGTGCCCTTGGGCAGCCACAGCGGCATGCCCGGCCCGACGTATTCGGTGTCAATCGCGAACAGACCCATCTCCGCGCCGATCTTGCGATGGTCGCGGCGCTTGGCCTCCTCGATCATTTTGAAATATTCGTCGAGCTGCGTCTTGTTCTTGAACGCCGTGCCGTAGATGCGCTGGAGCTGCGGGCCTTTTTCGTCGCCCTTGTAATACGCGGCGGCCACACTGGTGAGCTTGAACGCACCGATGTTGCCCGTGCGCATCACGTGCGGCCCGGCGCAGAGGTCGATGAAATCGCCGTTCTTGTAGTAGGAGATCGGCTCGCCCTCGGGAATCTGCTTCAGCAAATCCAGTTTGAACTTCGAGGCATTGCCGGGACGCTCGGCCAGTCCGCCCAACCGACCGCTCTCAGCGTCCTTGATCGCCTGATCGCGGGTGACTTCACTTTTCTCGAAAACGTTGTTCGCCTTGATCTCCTTCTTCATCTCCGCCTCGATCTTCTCGAAGTCCTCGGGCGAGATGCGGTGGGAGCATTCGAGGTCGTAGTAAAAGCCGTTCTCGACGGGCGGGCCGTAGGCGAATTGCGCGTCCGGCCACAGGCGCAGGATGGCGGTGGCCATGACGTGCGCGCAGGAGTGGCGGATGCGCTCCAGCTCGGTCATCTGGTTGCGCTGGTCGAGCGTCTTGCGGTCGGCGTTCGGTAGTTGATTTTCTTCGGCCATATATCTCATTTTTTTACCGCGGAGGCGCAGAGGCGCGGAGCAGAAAAGGCTTTCCTGGGTTCCTGATTTCCAAATTCCTCTGTGTCTCTGTGTCTCTGCGGTTCATTTCCGTAAACAAAAACGCCTCGCACGGATGGTGGGAGGCGTTGGCGTTCATCGCGGCGGGCGATGAACGCTAAATCGTCGTCGTTTCAGAACGGCTGAACACAGGTGGAAAGCTAGGAAAGCCCGCGGTTATTGGCAATTCGATTCTCTGTGCGCCATCGGAGCGCCGGTCTCCCGACCGGCTTTGGGCGGACGCAAATCGCAACCACCCTGCCGGCTTGCGGGTGGGTTTAAGCCGACGAAACGTCGGCGCTCCACGGCTAATGTCGCTTGTTGTCCGCGTGGCAAACCATGTCGATGACGACCGTGGCCGCGAGGATCAGCACGTCGTCCTCGCCGTCCGCGATGTCCACGCCGTAGGTGTCGTTCCACGCGAACCAGCGTTTGGAAACCTCGGCCACCGTGCGGCCGCCGCGTTCGAAGGTGTATTCCATGTCCATGAAACTGCCCTGCGCCTCGAGATCGTCCGGCCCGGGCACATCCACCGTAAACGAGCAGCGGAAGAACGTGAACAGGTGTTTCTTCACCACCGCCAGCAGTTCATCGCCGCGCGTGATCTCGTAAGTCGGCCCCCACGACAGGAGTTTCTGCCGGATGAAGGCCAGTTCGGTGCCGTTCAAGTCCTGGAAGGAAAGTTTGTTCCCGAAGCTGAAGGCGCGTCCGTCCACGAAGAACACGTCCTCGCCAGCCTCGTTCTTGATGCGAAAATCGTCGCCCCAGCAAAACAGCTTTTGCTTCATCACGTAGCGCATGGTGGCGAAAGGTTAGCCCCAAATTCCCGCGGCGACAGTCAAATTGGCAGGATCGCCCACCGGTCCCGGGCCGATGCCGCAATGCCGGCCGGACCGGATTCGAGCGCTTCTAGCCGGCGTTCGCCGGCGGTTCGCGGGCGCGGCCACCGAAGTTTGCGCGTGCCTCGGGCGCACGGCTTTGGTATCTGGCCGCACATGCCCAATCCCGCGGACGCGCTGCCTTGGCCGCCGTTTTCACAGCGTCGCTCGACGCGCGCACGACGGGAGGACGCATCGTTCAACCCAGCTCAATGCCATGAATCAAGCAATTAACCGGCGGAGTTTTCTCAAACAAACAACAGTGGCGGGGGTTGGACTCGGCCTGGCCGGAACCCTCAATGCATTCGGCGCGGAACCGAAACCGGCGCGCAAGTTCGGGCCGAACGACACGTTGCGCGTGGCCGTCATCGGGACCAACGGTCGCGGGCTTGCCCACATCGAATGCCTGACCGCCATTCCGGGCGTCGAGGTCGCCTACGTTTGCGACGTGGATGACCGCGCCATTGCCAAGGGCCTCAAAACAGCCGGCCGGCATCAAAAAGCCGAAGCCAAGGGGCTTAAAGATTTTCGCCGTGCCCTGGAAGATCCCGCGCTGGACGCGGTCAGCATCGCGACGCCGGACCATTGGCACACGCCCATGGCCATCCTGGCGCTGGCAGCGGGCAAGCACGTTTACCTGGAAAAACCGTGCAGCCACAACCCCTACGAGGGCGAACTCCTGTCCGCGGCGGTGGACAAATATCAACGCGTGGTGCAGATGGGCGCGCAACGCCGTTCTTTTCCGAACGTGCGGCACATCATCAAGGAAATCCACGGGGGGCTGATCGGCAAAACGTATTTTGGCCGGACCTGGTATGCGAACAACCGCGGCTCGATCGGCCACGGCAAGCCGGCGCCGGTGCCGGGCTGGCTGGATTACGAGCTGTGGCAGGGACCGGCCCCGCGCCGGCCCTACCGGGACAACTTGATTCATTACAACTGGCACTGGTTCTGGCATTGGGGCACCGGCGAAGCCTTGAACAACGGCACGCATGAAGTGGACGTCTGCCGCTGGGCCCTGAACTTGAACTGGCCCGTGCGCGTCTCATCCAATGGCGGACGCTATGCGTTCCAGGATGATTGGGAGACGCCGGACACAGAGACCTTGAGCTGGGATTTTGCCGAGGGCAAAACGATGTGCTGGGAGGGGCGCAGTTGCAACGATTACCCGGTGGAAGGGCTTGCGCGCGGCGTGCTGGTTTACGGCAGCGAGGGCACGGCATTGATTGACGGCAACAGCTACACGATTTACGACAACAAGCGGAAGGTGGTGAAAAAGGCGACCGGCAACGAGGCGGTGGACCCGACCAACACCGTCAGCGCCAGCGGGCTCAAGCTCGATTTGCTGCACGTCACCAACTTCATTGACGCCGTCCGCAACGGCACACCGGTCACCTGCCCGATCGTCGAGGGCCACAAAAGCGTGACGCTGCTGCATCTGGCGAACATCGCGTGGCGCGTCGGACGGGAACTGCATTGCGATCCGGCGAACGGGCACATTTTGAACGATGCCGAAGCCATGAAACTCTGGCGCCGCACCTACGAACCCGGCTGGGAACCGAAGGTGTGACGCTTACAGCACCGCTGCGCGCGGTTCATCGGCACGCACACCCAGGTTCCCGTAGCGATGGTAATCCGTGCTGATGCTTTGCTCGCGCACATACCAGAGCAGTTCCAAGCGGCCCTCGGCCGACACGGGCACGCTGACGATGCATCCGTTGGCTTCGTTGCCGGCGTGGAGGACTTCCTCCGGCACCCGCGCCGGCGCCGCGTAGCGCACCCGGTCGGTTTGTCCGGCGCGAATTACCTCAGCCAGTTGCGCGTCCGTTTCCTCCACAAACTCAATGGCCGCCGCCCATGATTCGGTGAGCTCCTCGAGCCGCTCGACAAGCGGCGAATTCAACTGCGGCGGCACGCTGATCACCACGTGACAGCCCGCGGCGTGGGCCGCACCCGCCCGGCCAAACAACTCGAAGGCCGTGTCGTCGGCATGCACGCGCACACGCACGCTGCCCACGGACAGGTAACGCCGGACGTTGTCCTGCCCCACCAGCCGGAAGTGATCGTGTGCGACGCCAAATTCCTCGGCGACGTTCCGTTCGTAGCTCTGCAAGGCCGCAATGATGGCATCCGCTGCGGGATGTTTTGCCGCGCGCAGGCCTGCTGCGACCGCGGCCAGCGTCGGCCGGGTTGGAAGTGCTTCCACCACGGGCGCCGGCACGTCCGTGAAATCCATGAATTGCGCGACGTAGTTGGGGCCGCCAGCCTTCATGCCCGGACCGAAGCCGGACTTGCCCATGCCGCCAAACGGCTGGCGCAGCACGATGGCCCCCGTGGTGACGCGGTTGATGTAAAGGTTGCCGGCGCGAATGTGCTCCCGCCAGTAATCCCACTCGCGTTCATCGAGGCTCTCCAGCCCGCTGGTCAGGCCGTAACCGGTCTGGTTCACGAGCGCCACCGCCTCGCTCAATTTTTCAAACCGCATCACGGCCAGCACAGGACCGAAGAACTCCGTCAGATGCGTGTAACTGCCCGGCTGCACCCCGTATTTCACACCCGGCGTCCAGAGGCACGGATTGCCTTCGACCGGTTGCGGCATGACGGCCCACTCTTCACCCGGTTCGAGCACCTTGAGCGCCGTTTCCAAATCGTCGGCCGGCGGGCGAATCAACGGTCCCATCTTGGTGTCCAGTTCCCACGCCGAACCGACGGCCAAACTTTGCACCGCCTCGCAGAGCGACCGGCGGAAGCCCGGGTCGTCATAAACTTCGGCCTGCAACAGCAGCAGCGACGTGGCGGAACACTTCTGCCCCGCGTGGCTGAAGGCAGAGTGCAGAATGTGTTTGATGGCCTGGTCGCGATCCGAAACCGCCGTCACAATCGTCGCATCCTTGCCGCCCGTTTCGGCGAACAACTGCAGCCGCGGATTGTCGCGCAGCATCGTCAGCGCCGTGGCGGTTCCGCCGGTCAGAATCACGGCATTGACTTTCGGGTGGTTGACCAACTGACGGCCTTCCTTGGCACCGGAGCACGGGACGAACTGGAGCACGTTTCGCGAAATGCCCGCGCGCCAAAAGCACTGGCACAATTCCCAAGCCACCAGCACCGTGTCCGATGCCGGTTTAATGATGACCGTGTTGCCCGCGGCCAGGGCGGCCGCCACGCCACCGCAGGGAATGGCGATGGGAAAATTCCACGGCGGCACCACCACCACCACGCCCTTGGGGCGCGCCTGTAACGTCGGCTGTTGCTGCCACCAACGCGCCGTGGCGCGGTAGAACTCCAGAAAATCGATGGCCTCGGACACTTCGGGATCCGATTCCAACAGCGTCTTGCCGCCGTCGGCCATGGCCGCGCCCATCAAATCGCCGCGCGCCATCCGCAGTTCCTGGGCCACCCGTCCGAGCGCCGCGAAACGTTCCGGCTCCGGCCGCGTGCGCCACCCGTCCGGATCGGCGGCAGCGCACTCGACGGCCCGCGCGACATCGGCGGTCGTGGCCTGCCGGTAGCGGCCCACCACCCCGCCGGGCCGCGAAGGATCGAGACACTCCCGCACCGGCCGGCCGTCCCAAATTTCCTCGCCCGCCAGAACGAGCGGAATCGGCACGGCCTGTTCGCCGCAGCGCGGTTGCCAGCGCGCCACGATTTGTCGGCCCCATTCGCCGTTCTGTGGCAGGGCAAAATCCGTGTCCGGCTCGTTTTGAAATTTTTCCCAGCCCTCCGAGATTGGCGCAGGCTGCATCGGCGGCTGATTCCGGTCCTGCTGCCGCCGGGGCGCGTCGCCCGTCGAGGGAATCGCCTCGAACGCGGCGAGAAACCCCTGCTCCAACTGCCGCCACTCCGCGCTGTCCACCTGGATCTTGAAGGCATGCCGCAGGAAATTTTCCGGGCCGGTGTTTTCGTCGAGCCGCCGGATGAGGTAGCCGATGGCGTTGATGAAATTCTCCTTTTTGCAGGCCGGCGCATAGAGCAGCAGGTTGCGCGACAAGTTAAACAACGCACGGCGCTGGGCGTTGGCCATGCCTTCCAGCATCTCGAACTGCACCCGGTCCAGCGCGTTGCCTTCGTGCGCGAGGACGAGTCCGTAGGCCAGATCAAACAGATTGTGCGACGCCACGCCGACGTCCATGGCGGCCAGGTTTTCGGGCTGCATCACCGCGTGCAGCATGCGCTTGTAGTTGGCATCCGTTTCCCGCTTGGTCTGGTAAGGCGCCTGTGGCCAGTCATGCAACGACGCCTCCACACGTTCGCTCTCCATGTTGGCGCCTTTGACAAGCCGGATCGTGATGCGCCCGCCGCCCGCGGCCACGCGCCGACGCGCCCAGGCCTGGAGTTCAAGCAGCGTGCGGAAGGAATCGGGGATGTAGCTTTGCAAGGCAATCCCCGCCCGGACGGTTTCCAGGCCGGGCCGTTCCAACGTGCGCATGAAGGTTGCCGCGGTGAGGTCCTTGTCGCGGTATTCCTCCATGTCGAGATAAACGAACTTGGACATGACCGTGCCGTCCGGCCGCGTGAAGCGGGCCCGTTGCGCCGTGCGGAGGAGCCGCTCGAGCCGGTCGCACAACACGGCCACCGTGTGTTCCCGCGCCAGCGGCGAGATCTGCGAATACAACGTCGAAATCTTGATGGAGACGACTTCCACCTCCGGCCATTGAAGTCCTTGCAGATATTGGTGCAGACGGCGTTCCGCCTCCGCCTCGCTGAGGATGGCTTCGCCCAGAAAATTAACATTCATCCGCACGCCTTCGCGGGAGCGTTCGGCCAGATGATGTGTCAGCATTTCCTTCTCGCCAGGCAGGATGACATTCGCCGTCTCCTTCTGCATGTGCTCCTTCACCAGCGGCAACGCCACGCCAGGCGCGAAGCCGCCGAAGGATTGGAAGCCTTTCATCAACGTGCGATCGATGGGACCGAAGAAACGCGGCACGCCTTGGACATCGAGAATATGCGTGAGATGTTCGACGGCCCGGGCGGGATCGCTCGTGCGAAAGGCCTGGTCGGTCATCATGGCCAGCGTGGCCTTGTCGGAGGGCGTCTGCAGCATCCGGTCCAGTTCGGCCTGCTGGCGTTTCTCGGACGGCGTTTGGAGAGCGGCGGCCCGTTCCTGCAACTGGCGTGCGAGCCACAGCGCCTTTTGCACCGGCACCGGCCGGGTGGAAGCGGGATCGGTTTGAAAGGCAGTCAGCAGCGCGGTCAGGGCGGCGGCGGGATTTTGCATGTGAGATGAGGAGAATTCACGGCGAACGAAAAGGGCGACGGAGGGAGTGAAAAGTTCACGAGTTGAAGGCCGCACAGCGCGGCGTCAGGAACGTGGCTTCTTCCCCGCCTGCAAGGCGGCGCCGGAAGGCAGCGACGAGAGCACATCGCGATCGGGCAACGCCACGTGATAGCCGGCGTCGCGCAAGGTGGCGACGATTTGGGCGAGATGCACCGTGCCCCGGGATTGCAGGATGAAGTCAACGAGCGCCGTCTGCAACGGCTGCGAGCTGAAGGCCCGTTGATGGTGCACTTCGATGATGTTGCCGCCGCCGGCGCCGATCAAGGCGCTGACGCGCGCGAGTTCGCCGGGCACGTCCCGCGTGGCGACGCGGATGCGCGCCAACTGACCGTTGCGCACCAGGCCGCGCTGAATGACCGACGACAGCGCGAGCAGGTCGATGTTGCCGCCGCAGAGAATGAGCCCGACCTTTTTGTGGCGGAACCGTTGCTTGAACTTGAGCAGCGCCGCGAGGCCGCACGCGCCCGCGCCTTCCACCACGGTCTTCTCGATTTGCAGCAGCATCAGCACGGCGTCTTCCAATTCGCCTTCGCCCACGAGCAGAATGTCACTGACCTCGTCTTTCACCACCCGGCGCGTAAGCTGGCCGGGATTCTTCACCGCGATGCCTTCGGCGATGGTGTAGCGCTCGCACTGGACCGGCTGGCGCTGCAAAATCTGGGACATCGCCGGAAAGCGATCCGACTGCACGCCGACCACTTCGAGGTTGGGATTGATGCCGCGCGCGGCCACGGCCATGCCGGCAATGAGACCACCGCCGCCAATGGGCACCACCAACACGTCCAGATCCGGCTGCTGCGTCAGCATTTCCAGGGCGATGGTTCCCTGGCCGGCCATGACGAATTCGTCGTCATACGGATGCACCAGCGTGAGCCGCCGCTGCCGGGCCAGTTTCTGCGTGAACTCGCTGGCCTCGTCAAACGTGTCCCCGTGCAGGATGACCTCGGCACCATGCCCGCGGGTGTGCTCCACCTTCACGTTGGGCGTGTGCCGCGGCATGACGATGACGGCGGGAATCTTCAGCCGCCGGGCGTGATAAGCGACGCCCTGGGCGTGATTGCCGGCCGACATGGCGATGACCCCGCGCCGTTGCTCCGCCGGCGTCAGGCTCAGCAGTTTGTTCAGCGCGCCGCGCTCCTTGAACGACGCGGTGAACTGGAGGTTCTCGAACTTCAAATACACCTCGGCGCCGGTGATCTGGGACAAGGTGCGCGCGTAGGTGCAGGGCGTGAGCAGCACGTTGCCGCGCAGGCGCCGCGCCGCCGCTTCGATTTTTTGCAAGGTCAGGCTCATGAAAAATGGGCTCAACGGCCGGCCCGGCCGGCTTCTTCCGCGATGATGTGCAGGCCCTCGCGAACCGTCGCGGCGGGCTGCGAAAAGTTGAGGCGCAGGCATTCGCGCTGATGCGGCCAGTCCTCGTCCAGTCCGTAGAAGAAATACTCGCCCGGCACGGTCAGCACCTTGCGCGCCTTGAGGCGTTCGTAGAGTTCCCGCGTGCTGATGCGCAGGCGCGGCAGCCAGAGCCAGTGAAAGAAGGCCCCTTCGCTCGCGTGAATGGCCCACTCCACGCCGGCGCGCGTGAAGGCTTCGCGCGCCCAGCCGAGTGCCGCCCGGCTTTTGGCCTCGTAAAAGGGGCGCAGCAGGCGCGGCCCAAACTCCAGGATGCGCCCGTCCTCAATCCATGGCAGCGCCAGTTGCTGTCCCAGCGAACCGTTGGCCAGACCAACGATGGCGGTCAGCGAACTGAGGGCGGTGGCAATGGCTTCGGGCGCCACCACGATGCCGGTGCGCGTGCCGGGCAGGCCGAGCTTGGAAAGGCTCAGGGTCAAAATGACGTGCGGCGCCCAATACGGTTGCGCGGGCACAAACATCACGTTGGGAAACGGCGCGCCGTAGGCGTTGTCGAGCATCAGCGGAATGCCGTGGTTTTCCGCGAGCGCCGCGAGGCGGGCGACTTCGTCATCCGACAAAACGTTGCCCGTCGGGTTGGTCGGCCGCGAAACGGCGATGGCGCCGATGTCCTCCCGTTGCAGGACGGCTTCAACCGCGGCGAAATCGATGCGGTATTTGAACGTGCCGCCTTCCCGGCCGGCGGGCCACTCGATGTGCGGACGGCACGCCACGAACAGTCCCGGGTCCACGCCCTGGTCCGCGTAGCCGATGTATTCCGGCGCGAGCGGCAAAAGGATTTTGCGCAGGCGGCCGTTGGCGAGGCGGCCCCCCAGCAGGTTGAACAGAAAAAAGAAGGCGCTTTGACCGCCGCACGTCACGGCGATGTTCTGGGGACCAACCTCCCAGCCAAACTCACGTTGCAGGAGTTCCGCCACGGCCCGCACGAAGCGTGGATTGCCGCGCGGGGGATCGTAGTTGGCCAGCATGCGGTCGAACGTGTCGCCATCGTCGAGGAGCTGGCGCATGCGCTCGCGCACCAGGGCCTGCATTTCGGGAATCAGCGCCGGGTTGCCACCGCCGAGCATGCGCATGTCCGGCTCGATGGTCATGGCCCGGCCGAGATCGTCCATCAATTCTAGGATGCCGCTGTGCCCGGTGAGTTTTTGACCCAGTGGGGAGAAGTCGAACGACACTGTCGCGTGGCTGCTGTTGTCCATGGCCGGCCGGAATAGAATCAGGCATCGCCCGCGCAAATCAAGCTGTGTCCGGAACGGTTGCCGCGGCGGGTGCCGTTAACCGCCGGCAAGCTAGCAGGCGCACCGCCCGCGCTCCATCCCTCAAATGTGGGATTCCCCGGCCCGCGCGCGCCACGGTTTCGTGCTTTCCCAAGAGCTGAAATCCCAGTAGTCATGGCGCCACACAATGGACCTGTCCCGCGCCGAACAACCCTCCGGCCAGCCGCGCTGCGCCGGTCTGCGCCCGGAAACTTGAAGTCCCCTCGCCCTTGCCATGAAACCTCAACTCCGCCTGCAATTGTCGTCGATGATGTTCCTCCAGTTCTTTGTCTGGGGGGCCTGGTATGTGACCGCGCCCAATTATCTCTCGACCATCGGCTTCAATGCGAAGGACATCGCGTGGACGTATTCGGTCGGCCCCATCGCCGGCATGATCTCGCCGTTCATCGTCGGCATGATTGCCGACCGGTTTTTTGCGGCGCAACGCGTGCTGGCCTTCATGCACCTTCTGGGGGCGGGTTTCATGTTGTTGGCCGCGCGGCTCACGCAGGTGGCGCATCCGTCGCCCGCGCTCATCAACCTCGTGTTCTTCGGCTACGTGCTGACCTACTTTCCGACGCTGGCGCTGACGAACACGCTTGCCATGCGGAACATGGGCAACCCCGAAAAGGAGTTCCCCGGCATCCGCGTGCTGGGAACCATCGGCTGGATCGTGGCCGGCCTCGCGCTGACGCAGGTGGGCTGGGACAAAACGGTGAACATGTTTTACCTCACCGCGGGGGCCGCCCTCGCCCTGGGCCTGTTCAGCTTTGCGCTGCCGCATACGCCGCCGTTGGAAACCGGTCCCGTTTCCGTGCGGCAGGTGCTCGGTCTGGATGCGTGGGTGCTGCTCAAGGACCGGTCGTATCTGGTCTTCATGATTGCCTCCACGCTGATCTGCATTCCGCTGGCCTTCTATTATCAAATCGCCAGCCGCGTGGTGGAAATGACCGGCCTGCCCATTGGCCGGACCATGTCGTATGGCCAGATGTCGGAAATCTTCTTCATGCTGGTCATGCCGCTCTTCTTCCTCCGGCTCGGCGTGAAATGGATGCTGGCGCTGGGCATGCTGGCGTGGGTGACCCGTTATGCCTTCTTCGCCGCCGGCGCCGCGCACGACATCACCTGGATGATCATTGCCGGCATCGCGCTGCACGGCATCTGCTACGACTTCTTCTTCGTCACCGGCCAGATTTACACCGACCGGATTGCGCCCAAACAAATCCGGGCCCAGGCGCAGGGCATGCTGGTGCTGTTCACCCTCGGGCTGGGCATGACCATTGGCGCGCAGGTGGCCGGTTACGTGGAGGCGCAGCACACGCCGGCCGCCTCCCGGCAGTTTGCGGCACAGGTGACCGCCAAGGGTGCCGAGATCAGCGCGCTGCAGGCGCAAATCGCCAGCGCCGATCCCGCCGCCAAGCCCGCCTTGGAGGAAAACCTCAAACAACAAACCGCCGCCCAGGCGGCGTTGCGCCAGTCGGAACTGCGCGCGCTGGAATGGCAGCAACTGTGGGGCAAGCCCGCCGCGTTCGCCGCCCTGATCCTCGTCGCGTTCGTCCTCATCTTCAAAGACAAGGCCAAACGCAACCACGTGGAGCCCGCCAGCGCAGCCCGCTGACCACGGACACGCTTCAGCACGCTTCGCCATGACCTCCGGCGTCAATCCGGACGTGCGTCGAAGACGAGCACCTCGAACGGCTCCAGCGTGATGCGTTGCGGCTGACCGGCGGTCAACGACAACGTCGGCACGCGCTGATCCGCATAGGGCGACTGCATCGCATAACGCCGCGCCGCGCCGGCGG
>DASTWL010000091.1 GCA_035765895.1 Verrucomicrobiia bacterium
CACCGGCCGCTTCCATCAACCAGCGCCAGCGGGGTCCGAACGGCGCGGCCGGCTGGTCCGGCTCGACGTGGTTGATCTCCGCCGCGCGCAGCAGGGCGAACCCAAGGACGAGGGCCATCCCCAGCGACATGAGCCAGTGGACGCGCCAAAAGGCACCGTGACGCACCGCCGCCCACGTCATCACCCCGACGGCAACCAGCAGCAACACCGCGACGAACAATTTCTGGAGCAACCGCCGCTCGCCATACCAGCCTTCGGCCGACAACCCCGCGCGCCCCACCGTGATCAGCAGCGTTTGCAGATCGAGCTGTTTGTTGAGCCCAAACAAGCCCAGCACCCCGGCCAGCATCCGCCAGACGCCCGCGTCAGCGCCGGCGTTCCGCCGGCTCACGCGGGCCGCGCGGAGGCAAAGCCCCATCGCCACGAAATAGCCCACGGTGATGAGCCACGCCTGCGGCGTGGGATCACCGGCAGATTTCAGCCACTGGAGGAAAGGAGTCATGGGCAAAGGCGCGAGCCGCCTGCGCCGGCTTGACGGCGCCATTCACGGCGCCACCGAGGGTTCGGCCGGCAGGGGTTGCGGCGGAGTGGCCAGCGGACGGTCCCCGACCGACGACGGTGCGGCCCCGGCCCCGGCCGGAAAGCCAACCTGGCGGTCGCCCGCGATGAGCGCATCCACCAGGCCGAGGTAGCTGCCCTGACGTCGCGCCCAACTGTTTTGGTCCGCGTATTTCAAGGCATTCTCGATCAACTGGCGGCGCAGCGGTTCCTCCTGAAGCACCTGAAGACACGCCGCGGCCAGCGCGTCCGCGTTGCCGGACTCAAAAAACCGCACCACGGAGTCATTGAAATAAAACCGGTCGATCTTGGTGCTCGAAACCACCACGGGCACGCCCGAGGACATGAACTCCATGATCTTGGTGCTGTATGCCTCGTTGCCGAAACTGTCCGCCCGTTTGGGGACCACGCCCAGGTCCGCGTCAGCCATGATGCCCGCGATCTGTTGCACGCGCAGCGGTTCAAAGAACCGGACGCTCCCGTCCAGTCCCAGTTCCCGGGCCAGCGCCACCAACTGCGGCTTCATGTTGCCGTCGCCGTAAATGTGGAATTCCGCCTGCGGCAGTGACGCGCGAATGCGACGGAAGGCGCGGATGGCGATGTCCACGCCTTGATGCCATTGCAGGCCGCCGGGAAACAGAATGACGATCCGGCCATCCTGACGGGCGCGGGCGCGGGGCGCAAACAAGCCGGCGTCCACATGGTTGATGAAGGCGTTGCACTTGCCGCGGGTGCCGGTCCGCGCGGTGTAACGGTCGAGCCACAGGTCATTCGCCACGATGACGTGGGTGGCAAAGGCCGCGGAGAGCCGCTCCATGAGCCGGAGCATCGGCCCGACCAGCGCCCATTTGCCCGCCTTGAACTTGCTGCCAAAAAATTCCGGCACCAGATCGTGGATGTCGAGGAGGACGGGGGTTCCCACCAGGCGGGGCAGGAAGGCGGTGAAGACGAGAAAATCCGGAATGTTGTGGATGTGAAACGCATCGTAACGCTCACCCCGCAGCCACTGGCGATGAATCCGCCACGCGCATTTCGCGCCAAACCGGAGAATGGGCAGGAGCAGCGAGAGCGGCGTTTGTTCCGTCTTGCCATGGCGCGCCTGCACCCGCAATACGCGCACGCCATGGATGGTTTCAGCCACCGGCGTCGCCTCGCTGCGGCGCAGGGCCAGCACCTCCACCTGGTCACCCCGCGCGGCCAGCGCCTCGGCGTAACGGGTGACCCGCCCGTCGCTCTCGTAAAAAGAGTGGGTGACCATGCACACGCGCCGGGACGGATGCGGCGGCGCGAGCCGCAGCGGCGCCGCGAAGGCCGCCACCTCGCGCGGCAGGGCGGTCCAGGCTGCGTCGCGGTATTGGTCGCGGACATGCCGCAACAAGGCCGCGTAGTGTTCCACGGGAAAGGTGCGGGACGAGGAACGCTGGCCGTCAAACTGCACGTAATCGGGGTGGACGTTGACCATGGCCATGCCGCCGTGGCGCGCCACCCAATCCAGTTTTTGCCGCCAGATGGCCGGGCCCTTTTCCCGAAACAACAGAAATAGTGTGGAGTCCTGCGGCAAGGTGTAGGGCAGCTCGACGTAACCCGGCCGGTGACGGGCCGCCGCTTCCCGTTCCTCCGCCATCCCGCCGGCCAGCGCGGGATTGGCCACCCAGAACGGAAAGATGGTGCCCTGCCCCTGCGGCTGCGGCTCGAACGGATCCGTGTCGAAGGTGGAAGCATCATACAGCACTTCCAAATCATGCAGCCAGTTCAACCGGTGCAGCATGAAGCCCGCCCGGAAACCGGCGGCGTTCCATTCGCGCAGGTAGGTGTTGATGCGCCGCGCCTGGGTGGCGAATGCCGCGCGACTTTGAAACAACTTGCCGTCGTGCCGCAGATCATGCACGCCCACTTCGAATCCGTTGGCCACCAGCCAGGCCCGCAGTTCGGCCGGCACGGCATACTCGCCCTCGGGAACAAAGTTGAAGCTGGAGCGAAACCCCAGGCTCAGCTCCAGCTCGGCCAGCTGGCGGACCTTGCGCAGCCCTGCCACCCCCTCGACATCATGCGACAGGACGAAGGCAAATTGTTTTCCGGCCGGCCAGCCCGGCCAGCCTTCGGGGGGGCGTTCCGAACCCGGCTTGACCGGCCACACGCCGGTCGTGCGCCGGCGTTTGGGCACGGCCAGCCAGCGGCGCACACCCATGCGCATGGACCAGGGAAGCAGCGGCTTCAGCGAGTAATAGAGGCGGTTGCGAACCATGAGCCGACGTCAGAAAACCCGGTGAGGTGATTCAACGGACAGACTTCGTCCCCCTCCGTTCGCGATGGCGAAAGGCGTGGGCGACCCCATGCGTTGAAGGTGTTTCATCGAAATTCCGCATTGCGAGCCCGGTCGCATGCGGACCGGCTGTTGAGCGCCAGGTGCGGCCGTTCCCCGCACTTCTGAATGGCGCCGGGCGGCTGCACTGTTTCGCGGAAGGAAGCCTGGCCGAACCCGAAAAGGCCTGCGTTTTCTGCCCACCCGCCGGACCAACCCACATTGACCTGCCGGCGGTTGGTTCAAAGTTCCTGCGCCAGCTTGGGCGGAACGTAGGCGCGATGCTTGTTCAAAATGGCCGCCATGTTGGGCCGGGACTCGTTCAGCAAATCATGCGCCCGCTTGAGGATGCCCTGGCCGGTCTTTTCGGATTCCACCACCAGCAGCACCATGTCCATGTAGCCTGCCAGCCGCGCGGTGAAGCTGGTTTGCGTGACCGGCGGCATGTCGAAGATGATGTAATCGTAGTCGCTGGCCTTCATCTTCGGCACCAGGTGCATGAAACGCTTGGGCAACACGCTCGGCAATTGCTGGTTCCTGGGTTCGTGCACACTGACGAGATACAAATTGTCCTGCACCATGGCCGGGTCGCGGGTGGCGCTCTCCAGCGCATCCGAGAGGATGCCGCCGGGCTTGCCCTGGAAAAATGGATGCGCCGCCCCGTGCTCGAGGTTCATGTCCACGAGGAGCACGTTGCCATCGCCCGTTTCAGAAAGGGCCGCCGCCAGACCGGCCGCCATTGAGGTGACACCCGCGCCGTGCGCACAACTGGTGATGGCCACCATCTTCGGCTTGTGCCGCATGTTGCGGACCTCGAAAAAGGTGATCAACCGGTCGCGCAAGCCTTCGTAGTAGGGCCGCAGCTTGTGGGCCGGATCCCACGGGCCGACGGCCGCAGGCGACGGGTCACCGTTGGGACCGGGAGGTTTCACGGCCTCGGCATGCCCCGCCGCCGCGCCCTCACGGCCAAGGAATTTTTTCACCGAGCCACCGTTGCCCCACCCCAGGTCGGGCACCGAAACAAACAACGGAACCGGCAGCTGCCGTTCCACGTCCGCCACGCGATTGATGGTCGGGTTGAGCACCCGGTCGGAAACAAAGCCCCAGGCGAAACCGCCCACGCACCCAAAGACGAGGATCATCAGCAGCGGCTTCATGAGCTTCCGGCCGTCCGGCAGGGGCGGCGTCGGGGATTGCACGATGCTGATGTTGGTGAATTTGTCGGCCCCGAGTGATTCATCCGTGCGGGCCTGCTGCAACCGGATGGTGTAATAGCGGTAATTGGCCTCGTCCACGTCGCGGGCGCGTTCCAACTGCGCGATGGCCGGCTCGGCATCGGCCACCTTGGCGGCGCTGGCGCGGACCCGTTCGAGCTGCGCGCGCAGCACGTCAATCCGCGCCTGCAGCGTGTTCACCCGCAGCACTTCAGTGCCCAGATTCACCGTTTGGTTGGTGCCGGCCGCAACGGGCGGCGCCAGGGCGACCAGCGACGGATGGTCCGCCTCCAGTTTCGCCTTCGCGGCCTCGGCGGTGGCGATCTCATCCTTCACACTGCGCACCAGAAAATACTGGTCGGTGTAGCGGGCGCGCAGGTCGAAGAGCTGGTTGCGCAACGACTCCAGGCGGGTCGCATTGCGGCGATACTGTTCCAGCACATCGGGTGGCACACTGGCCGTGGCCGCCACGTTGGTCACCACCGGGCGGTTGGTCGGCAGCGCCTGCTGCAAGGCATCCAGCGCCGCGCGGCGTTCGGCCAGTTCGGCCTCGGCGGCCAGCAGCTCGCCCTGGATGCGCGTGGTTTCCTGGATGTAGGCGCGTTTGCTGTCGTCCACGGAAATGATCTGCGCGTCGCCCTTGAGCTTCTTCAGATCCTCCTCCGTCTGGGCCAGCCGCGTGCGCAACTGATCGGCCTGCCGCAGGAAGAAATCGTCCATCGCCCCGCCGCCCTGATGGATCTCGACGCTGCGTTTGAGATACGTATCCACCAGCGTGCTGAGCACCGGCTGGACGACCGCGGGATCCGGATGACGGAACCGGACGGTAAGCACGCTGCTGCGCATCGGCGCTTCGACCGTCAGGCCGGCATCAATCATATTGGCGGCCCGGATGATGTCCTGCCCGTCCCCCTTGGCGCCGCCGGCGCGGGCGAGGATTTTTTCCGGCCCCACTTTCTCGGCCACCTGCTTGGCCAGGTCGAGGCTGGTGAGAATTTGAATCTCCGAGTTGATGATGCTGTCACCGCGTTCGTCCGGCGACTTGACCACGGGACTGGCGGGGCCGGCATTGGGCTGGGTGACGGCGGTGGAGGGCGACTCCAATATGTAGCGAATCAAAATCTTGGTTTCCGACGCGTAGAAATGCGGCATCCACAGGTAAAGTCCGGCCGCCACGCCCCAGCTGGCGAGCAAGACCAGGATGATCTTCCATTTGTGGCGGAACAAAATGTAATAGACGTCGCCCAGGTTGAAACTCGGGGCCGCTCCGGGCGGTGGCGGCGCGGACGCGGTTCGTTGCGGGGAATGATTCATGTATGACCTTCGTTTTGCCTGTCGCTCACGAGCAGGCGGTATTCAAGACGAATGTGGATATATCATGCGGCCCAACCAGCGCAGCAGCGGCAGCGGCACGCAGCGGAAAACCGGGGTGACCCAGCTTTCCGCATGATCGACGGCCGGCACGAACCGGTTGCGCGTGAAATGGAAGCGGAAATAATCAATGCGTTCTTCGCGGGCGCCGAATTCCAGCTTGAACCGCCGCAGCCCCGACGCCGAGGGCGAGGTCCGGCCAAGATGCAACGTCGCGTGCCCGTTCTGCGCGTGCCATTTGATGGCCTCCCACATGAGCAGGTTGTTCGGCCGCAGCGCCTGGAAACGACGGTCGAAGGCGCCAAACTTGTAAATGGCCCGCCCGCGGTGCTGAAAGAACACGGCCGCCGCCACCACCACGCCGGATGCCTGCCGCGCCGAGAAAATGCAGCCCCGCCCCGTCGCGAACACGTGCCGGACGATGCTTTCAAAAAAGGAAAACGGCTGCGGCGGCACCCCGTGCCGCCGGCGGGTCAGGCAGTGCAGCGCGTAAAAGGCGCGCATCGCCTCCAGCGTGGCGCTCCGTTCAATTTTCAGACCGGCCCGTTCCGCCTTCCGCACGCCCCGCCGGATGGAATGGTGCAGGGCCGCATACAGCCTTTCCGGCCCCCGGCTCAGGTCCAGCGCATGGCCGTAGTAGGTGACCGAAGCCCGGGTTCCGGGGCGAACCCCTTCACCGCGGGTCTCCAAATATTTCCAACCCCGCTGGCGTCCCAACGCGACCGCCGCCTCGTGCAGGCGTCCCGCTCCATGCGTCACGCCCGCGCTCAACGCCGGACAATTATCCGTAAAGGGCAACGACACCCCCCGCCGCCCGGTCCACCGGCTGTCAACCTCCATGACGGGCAGCAGCTCCAGCATTCCGCCGGCTCCGCGGCGGCAAAAATAAAAGGGTTTGTGCCCGTAGGTTTCATGCAGAACCCGCGCCCAGGCCGCCGTGTGAAAAAACGATGCCTGCGGGTGGTTCGCCAACAATGCGTCCCACGCCGCCGGATCCTGCAACGGATCCAGCACCACCGGCTCATCCGGCATCCCGCCCGCAACAGCGCCGCCCGGCGAGCCCGTCAGGCGGGCCTGTTCAGGCACGAGTGCCATCATCAAGGAGAGCGGGAAGGCCATGATCATTCAACCCGCAACCGGGTGCCGCCACCGGCGAACCGGCGCCCGGAACGTCGGCGGCCGGCCGGCTGGTCCGGCACCGTGACATTTGCATGGTTCGCCAAAGAACGATTTCCTCGCATTCGACCCGCCGGCGGCTGCGTGGCGGCCAGCCCGGTTAAGATTGACAACGGCGCCAGCCTGCGCCTACTCATGCCTACCCAGCGAGGAATAGCTTGAAAACCAAACGATTGTTACCCGCGACCGGCTGGCAACTGGCCCCTGTTTTGGCCGGCCTCTTCACCGTTGTTCACCCCGGGCTGGCCCAGGACGCCCTTCGCACCGCCGTGGCCCAGGACCAGGCCTACGAGACGCGCACCGCGCCCGAATTCATGTCCGCCGCACAAGGACTGCACGCCGGACCGGTTAACTTTCAAGTCGGCGCCACCTACGAACTGGAATGGAACGACAACGTTTCGCTCCGCCCGACGGATGGCGACGATGACTTCATTCATCGGCCCAGCCTGAATGTCCAGGCCCTCTGGCCGATCACCGACGCCACCCGCCTCACGTTCGGCGCCGGCTTCGGTTACGAAGCCTACATGAACCATTCCGACCTGGGCGGCTTCACCCTCACGCCAACGTCGGTTTTTGCGTGGGACATCAAGGTGAAGGATTTTCTTTTCAGCCTCTCCGACAACTTCAGCTACTCGCGCGAAGTGGTGAGCCAGGCCACGATCGGCAGCGGCGTGGCGCAGTTCCCGCGCCTCGAAAACACCGCCGGACTCCGGGTGCGCTGGACGCCGTCGCGTTACGTGGTGGAGGCGGGTTACTCGCATTACAACTTTTTCTCCGAATCGGGAGGCACGACCAATTTTGACTACCTCGATCGCAACTCCGAACAATTCCTGGGCCGGGCCGGCATCCGGTTTGCCGAAGCCACCACCGCAGGCGTCGAGGTTAGCGCGAGCCTGACGGATTATCAGTCAGACGTGCAGCGGGACAACTCGAGCTACAGCGTGGGACCGTTTGTCGCCTGGCAGATCACGAAGGCCATTCAACTGAGTGCGCGTGGCGGTGCCAATTTCAATGCTTTCGACCCGAACCCCACGCATCCGACCAGCGAGAACCTGTCCTCCTACTATTTTGGATTCGACGCGCAACAGCGTTTGACCGACTACATCCGGCACGGGCTTTCCGTCCAACGCGACATCCAGCAAGGCTTCAACGCGGGCAGTGATTACATCCAGCAACTGACGGCCAGTTACTTTTTGAGCTGGAACTTTTACCGCACCGCGAGCGTGGACACCGACTTTTCCTACGGCAAGAGCGACGAGTTTCAGGGCGGCACGGGGACCAGTTACGACCTTTACGGGTTCGGCGTCGGTTTGACCTTTGAACCTCTGGACCATGTCCGGACGAGCGTGCGGTATCATCTGACCACCCGCGATTCCCAGCTGGCGAACAGCGGCTACACGCAAAACACGGTCACACTGGACCTGTCGTATCAATTCTAAACCGGCCACCGGCCGCGGTGTTTAGAAATTGAACGTCTTCACCGGCACATAAACGATGTCGAACGGTTGCAGCTGGAACGGCTGGGTGTCGCCTTCCTGCAACGCGGATTTCAAATTCACGCGGTAATGTTTCTGCTGGCCGTTCTCGATGCGCAACACGGAGACATTGCTCGGCTTGGCCCGCGTCAGATCGAATCCGCCCGCTTCCATGATGGCCTCCATCGCCGTAAGGGGCCGGTCCATCGAAATGCGGCCCGGCTTCAAGACCGCCCCCGACACGTAAACGCAGGCCACGGAGGAGACGAGCGTGACCCGCAACTCGCTGTTCTTGACCAGCCGGCCGTAGTCTTGCTGCAAATCGGCCTGCAAGGCAGACAGCGTTTTGCCGGCCGCCGGCCGGCTGCCCAGGAGCGGCAGCACCACGGACCCGTCGAGTTGAATTTTTGCGGTGGCGTTCAAATTGGTCTCCACATCGAAGGCCACCTGAATGACGTCGCCTTCGACCAGTTGCGTGGCGGGTGAAACCGGCACGGGCGGCACGGCGCCGAGCGCGGCGTTGGTCGGCGCAACGCTGGGCCCGGGCACGCTGGTCCAGCCCGGTTCAACCTGCTTGCACCCGGCCACCCAGCCGAGGCAGAGCAGCAACAACACACCGGCAAACCGGCGGACCATCCATTTCCGATCAGTGTCAGGTGTTGTAACAGTCGCACCCGAAGGACGCGCCGCGGTTGGAACCAGATTTGTATGAGCGTTCATGGGCATTGAGTTTTGGTTGCGTAAACGGCGTGGGCGTGGCGTCGGGTGGCAGCGAGGCGGTGGAAAAATCCGGGCAGACTTCGTCCCCGTCAATTCGCACGGGGTGCGATTGATTGGCACAAGATCCAACTCTGCATGTATTCAGCGCGAGCAACCCTCAACCACGAGCTGATCTGCTGCTCGGCGGCAAACCAGCCTAAGACGGGCGGGCGACGGCGGAGCCGCGGGAAACGATGACCTTGGGCGTGGGGCGCAAACCGGCATGCCCCGCGGACGACGGCAGGGACGCGGACGTCGCCCGGCGCATCCGGGCCCGCACCAAGACCAGGAGCGATGCTCCCTTGCTCTGCTGTTTGGCTGTGCGAATCATGACACACAGGCCGCTTCGGCCGCAGCTTCCACCCGGCGGAGCACCCGGGCCGGGTTCCCAGCAACGATGGTGCCAGCAGGCACATCGCGGGTGACCACGCTGCCGGCGCCCACAATGGCCCCCTCGCCAATCGTGACCCCGCACAAGATGGTGGCGCCGGACCCGATGGACGCGCCCCGCTGCACCCGCGTGGGCACACAGGCCCAGTCCGCCTCGCTTTGCAGCTTCCCGTCGCCGTTGGTGGCGCGCGGGAACAAGTCGTTCACGAAGGTGACACCGTGACCGATGAAGACTTCATCTTCAAGCGTAACCCCTTCGCAAACAAAGCTATGGCTTGAAATCTTGCAGCGCTGTCCAATTTTCGCGCCTTTTTGAATCTCGACGAACGTGCCGATGCGCGTTTCGTCTCCAATCTCGCAGCCATAGAGGTTCACGAACGCGAACAGGCGGACATTGCGGCCCAGCTTCACGTCCGGGGCCACTCGTATCGTGGCGGCATCGTTGGGATTCATGCGGTCACCAGATTTTTGGCCGCCGGTTCCGCCACGGGTTCATCGCCATTGCCGTTGCCCTGCCCGTTCAAGCCGTGGGCAATGGCCCGGCGCGGCTGCACGAGTGAAACAGCCGTTCCGTTCTGGCGCAGGGACTGGTCCGCCCCTTCCAGAATGCGCACCACCTCCATGCCCTCCGGTCCGCCGGTGATCGGCTGGATGCCTTCGCGGATGCACTCCACAAAATGGCGCATCTCCATCTTCAAGGGCTCGTCCTGCTTGATGTAAGGCACGTAAACGTCGCCGTGATGATACGAATAGGTGAATTCAGCGAACGTGTCGTAATGGGGCGGCGTCTCGACGCGGACATCGTAAATCCGGAGCTTCTCCAGCGGTTCCGTGTCGTCGTAAACAATCATCCGCCGCGAGCCCACCACCGTCATCTGCCGGACCTTCTTCGGGTCCAGCCAGCTGTTGCGCACCATGGCGCAGCACTGGTGTTTGAAGGTGAGATACATGGCCGACACATCCTCGATGCCGGGCGCCAGGTGGCAGCTGCCCTGGCAGGAAACCGCCAGCGGCGGCTGTTCGAGCAGGTGCAGGATAATGGACAAATCGTGCGGCGCCAGATCCCACGCCACGTTGATGTCCTTCTGGAACAGGCCGAGGTTCAGGCGCTGCGTGGAGATGTAACGAATCTTGCCGATGTCGCCCGAGTCGATGATTTCCTTCATGCGGTTCACCGCCGGCGAGAACATGAACGTGTGACCGACCATGAGCACCAGACCGCGGCTTTCGGACAACGCGATGAGCTCCTCGCATTCAGCCACGGTGCGGGCCATCGGTTTCTCGATGAACACGTGCTTGCCGGCCTGGAGACAGGCCTTGGCCATGGCGTGGTGAAACCGCACGGGCGTTGCGATCAGAACCGCGTCAACGTTGGGGTTGGCGAGCAACTCCTCGAAGCGCGTCGTGATCGCGGCTGCGGGATGGAGCCGCTTCATGTGGCGCAACCTCTGTTCCGAGGCATCGCACAGCACGGCCAGTTCACAGTCGGCCGTCTGCGAGATATTACGGGCCAGGTTCGGCCCCCAATAACCACATCCGGCAACACCAACTCTGATTTTTTTGTTCATGACTATTCTCCGCTTTGCGTTGAGACCGCAGTGGCTACTCCGGTCGGGATTTTTGACGCGGACTTCGGTGGGTTGCCCGCTCGTTTGGCGGCCCGCTTGGCGGCCCGCAGATCGCACACCTGCTGCACAATTGCCAGCGGCGTGCGTAAAAGTATCAACAGATCCAGCCCCGGGCTCATGCGCCGCGCGTATTCGATGTCCAGCTGGACCATCTGGGTGAACGTGGTGCGGTTCTTGCCGCTGACCTGCCACAGGCCGGTCAATCCGGGGGGCGCCGTGCAGCGCTGCCGCTGCCAGGGCTCATACATTTCGTATTCGTAGGGAATGCAGGGGCGTGGACCGACCAGGCTCATTTCGCCGCGCAGGATGTTGATGATTTGCGGCAATTCATCGAGCCCGCTCACCCGGATCCACGAGCCGCCGCGAATGAGCCGCCCGTCGCGTCCGGCATCCAGCTTGACCATCGGGGCCTGCGAACGAATCAAGGCCTTGACGTGGTCCTGATGCGACCCCTGTTCGGCGTTCACTTGCATGGTGCGAAACTTGAAGCAGGTGAAGGTGCGGCCGTTTTGACCGACGCGGGGCTGGCGGAAGAAAATCGGACCGCGCGACCCGAGGCGGACCACCAACGCCACGAGCAGCGCCAGCGGCAGCCAGACCGGGAGGGCAACCAGCAACACCAAGGCATCCAGCGTCCGCTTCCAGAGCGGCAGCCCCTGCCGCACCGCCGCCGCCGCGGCGCGCTCCGCCACCAGCGTCCCGGACGGGGAGGCAACCACTGTGGGTTCGTAATTTGTGTTCCCTGCGCTCATGTTGTGAATCGCACCCCGTTGCGCGGCGGACACTGGTGGGCCGGCCGCGCTGCCCGGGCGTCACGCCGTTCGTGACGCTCACAACAATGGACAAAGAGCCGTGAACTGCCTAGCCACACAAAAGTGGCAGGCCGCGGCTGACCGACGCCTCCGGAAGAAACCGCACGCAGGGAACAATTTTTACGGGGGCAGCCCGGGGGAAATCCGTGGAGCGAACGCTCAAGTGGGCTCCAAAATCTCCGCCCCCACGCGGACGGCGGCGGCCTGACTGATGAACTCCAATCGCAGCAGCACCGTATCCAGCCCGTAGCGCTTTTCGACCCAGCCCTCCACGCCGCGCAGGGGGCCGGACTTGATCCGCACCCGCATCCCTTCGCCGATGCTGGGCGCCAGGCGGACTTCCAGCCCGGCGGCGAGGGCCTGCAAGATTTCGTGCAACTGCCGTTCGAGGGTTTCCTGATCGTGCACCTCAAGCAGATTGGCCACGTAATCGTTCTGCCGCAGGAAATCCTTGCAGCGCGGCGGCACGTGCAGGAAGACGTAGCCGGGAAACAGCGGCTTCTGGAAGACAACCGTTTTGCCCCGGTATTTGTGGGCCGAGGGATGGCAGGGCAGCGTTGCGCTCAATCCTTCCCGCCCGCACGCGTCCACCAGCTTCTTTTCGCAGCGCGGCTTGGTGTGGGCCACAAACCAGCGCGGCGACGCGGATGGCGCATCGCCGGGGGTAACGGCACTGTGTTCAGGCTGGGTCACGGGTGATCGGGCAAGGGCGCCGGAAAGGTCGAGAATCACCGGCCCGCTTCCCGGAAGCTGCCCGGGAGGATTTTGATTGTATGTCCTTCATTTGTCCACCTTTGTCCCCCAAGAGCGGGCATAATCCACTTGCCCGGCTGACGCCTTTGCCCGAATGTTCAGCGGGCATACCTCGTCAAGGACGGAGCCGCGCCGGCGCACGGCGGGCAGTTGGTCCCGACGAGCCAGCGCAGGCCGAAGGCGGTCAACCGGCCGGGCGGACAACTCAACCATATCACTTGTGCAAGCGGAGAATTTGAAACAACCGAATTCCGAAATCGGTGTGGCGATTGTCGATGATGAGCCGGTCGTCCGGATTGGTTTGGAGGGTCTCCTGAAGCGCTCGCCCGGGTTTCGCTGTGGCGGGGTCTATTCCGATGCCGAATCGGCGCTGACAAATCTCCCCAAAAATCCGCCGGATGTGCTGCTGATGGACATTCAGCTTCCCGGCATGGATGGCATTTCCGCCATCCGCTCGCTGCGCGGGAAGCTGCCGGACACGGAAATCATCATGCTCACCTCGATGGAGGACCACGACCGGATTTTCGCGTCCTTCGCCGCCGGCGCCTCGGGTTACCTGCTCAAGCACACCGCACCCAACAAAATTCTGGAGGCCATCCGCGAGGTGCATGGCGGTGGTTCGCCGATGAGTGCGCCCATCGCCCGGCGCCTGGTGAAGTTCTTTGACGGTGACGGCCCGGCTCCCGCCCCGCCCACACCCGCCGTGCAGAATGTGGAAAACAACCCCAACCTGACGAACCGCGAACAGGAAGTGCTCAGCCTCATGGCCGAGGGCCTGTTGTATAAGGAAGCGGCTGATCGTCTCGGGTTGAGCGTGGACACGATCCGCGCGCACTTGCGAAACATCTACAAGAAGCTCCGTGTGCGCAATCGCACCGAAGCGATCCTCAAACTGTCCGAAGCGAAACCGGAGTGACTCCGCGCGACGGCGCAGTTCCTTCCGCCGGCATCCGCCGGTGCCGGTCGGGTTCGCGGAGCCGGCCCGCGACCGTTTCGTCCAACACCACGGTGCAATCGTGATGCAATTGCAGAGCCGTGGCCGTGACCCGGCTGGTGAGCGGCCCTTCGATCGCCTGCGCCACGATGTGGGCCTTTTCCGCGCCGGTGGCCAGCAGCACGCACCGCCGGCAATCCAGAATGGTGCCCACACCCATCGTGATGGCGCGACATGGCACTTCATCGGGCGGGGTGAACAACGGGCCGTTCTGCTCCCGCGTCACCGGTGACAGCGCCTCGACGCGCGTCCGCGACCGCAGTGCTGAGAGCGGTTCGTTGAACCCCAGATGGCCGTTCCGACCAATGCCGAGCAATTGCAGATCGATGCCGCCGCACTGCTGGATGAGCTGCTCGTAGCGCGCACATTCCGCCTCCAGATCGCGCGCCATGCCATCCGGCAGATGGGTGTTCCGCATGTCAATGTTCACCTGCTGGAACAGGTGATGATTCATGTAATGCCGGTAGGAGTTCCGGTGTGCGCCGGGCAGTCCCACGTATTCGTCGAGATTGAACGTCCGGCAGCCGGAGAAATCGAGACCCGCCTCCCGGTGCAATGCCACGAGCCGGGCGTAAACCGCCTCCATCGTGCGGCCCGTGGCCAGGCCCAAAACCAGTCGCGGGTTCGCCCGCAACGCTTCAGCGATGATTTGCGCCACCCAGTTGGTGGCCGCCGACACCGTCGGTTGAATGATGACGTCCATGAGATGTGCAACAGCCGGGCCGCGTCCGCACCCGGTCACTCATCCGACCACGGGCCCGATTTAAACGCCGCCACATCCGAACAACGTAACGAAAATTCGCCCACCCCAAAATCCCCCAAAAAGGGGGGATGGATTGTGTGGTGCGCGCGCGGCCTCTCTGGCAAAGTGCCGGCAAGCTGACAGACCAGTCCTGAAGACGTTGCCGGGCGCTGGCCGGCAGCCTAAACCAACATGGCCATGAATCCTTATCACGACTTCGTCAACTCCTTCGCCCGCCTCGTCACCGACGGCAAAAGGCTGCCCCTGGGTGGCATCGCGCCGCATCACCGGCCCGCGCCTCCCGCCAGCGCCCCTGCAGCCCTGATCTTTTCGCCCCATCCCGACGACGAATGCATCATCGGCGGACTCGCCCTGCGCCTGATGCGCGAAGCGGGATTGCGCGTCATCAACGTGGCCGTCACGCAGGGCAGCAACAAGGAACGCCAGCAGCCGCGCCTCGTGGAATTGCGCAACGCCTGCGGCTGGCTGGGCTTTGAGCTCGAGCAGACCGCGCCCAACGGCCTCGAAAAAATCAACCCCAAGACCCGCACTGGCGACCCGCAGCATTGGGCCGCCGCCGTCAAGGTCATCGCCGCCTCACTCGCGAAGCACCAGCCCCGCGTCATTTTCTTCCCGCATGAACTGGACTGGAACAGCACCCACATCGGCACGCATCTGCTGGTGATGGACGCGCTGAAAACCCTGCCGGCGAGCTTCACGTGCTTCCTGGTCGAGACCGAGTTCTGGGGCCAGATGGCATCGCCCAATCTCATGGTGGAATCCAGCGCGGAAGACGTGGGCGACCTGCTCGCGGCGCTTTCGTTTCACGTTGAGGAAGTGCGGCGCAACCCATATCACCTGCGGATGCCCGCGTGGCTGCAGGACAATGTCCGCCGCGGCGCGGAACTGGTCGGTGGCCAGGGTGGTGCCGCGCCCAATTTCATGTTTGCCACGCTCTATCACCTGCGGCGTTGGCGCCACGGCGCGGTGCAGGACGTGTATCCGGGCGGACGGCACCTGGGCGAAAAGGAGTCGCCTGCCGCCCTGTTTCAGGACTGACCGAGCCCGGCGGCAAGCGTCGTCTTGCGGCGGGCGACGGGTTTCCAGTATCAAGAGCGTCGTAAGATGGTCACACAGGAACAAATCGCGCGGAAACTGGGGATTTCCCGCCAGCTCGTGACCTTTGCCCTCGCCGGCTATCCGCAGGTGGCGGCCAAATCGCGCCAGCGCATCCTGGAGGCGGCCCGGGAGATGGGCTATCGCCCCAACCCGCACGCCCGCGCCCTCAAACGCGAACGCACCGGCATCGTGGCCCTCTGGGTGCCGGACCAAATTTCCACCCATTACACGCACGTCGCCCGGGAACTGAACCGCCTCGTCAAGCAGGGCCAGCACGAATTGATCATCAGCGAAGTGCGCTCCGCCGAGGCCGAGGCGGTGTTGTCCCACGTGCCGGTGGATGGAATTTTCGCCGTGGACGCGGCCGCGCTGGTGAAGGCGCACCTGCGTTCCCCGGGCACGCGTTCCATTCCCGTCATCAGCATCGGGGCCGATGTGTGCGAGCAGACCGATCACGTGCGCGTGGATTTGCGCGCCGGCACGGAGGAACTCATGGCCCACCTGCTTGAATCGGGTTATCGACGCATCGCCCACGCCACGTTCATCCGCCAGGAGCGCGCCCGCCCGGGCCGGCGCTATGGCTACGCCCAGGCCATGCGCAAGGCCGGCCGGCCCACCGAGTTCATTTACTATCCTCTATCCGAGCAGCAACGTCCCATCACCCGCCAGCTCATCCGCGATTACGTCGCGGCCCATGGACATCCCGAAGCCATTTTTTGCCATTCGGATGATGCTGCGCTGGGGATTTACCGCGGCTTGTGCGACCTCGGGCTGCGGGTGCCGGCGGACGTGGCGCTCGCGGCGTGCGACGGCATTCAGGACACGGAATACCTGGAATGTCCGCTGACGACCCTGGTGCAGCCCGTGGCCGAAATGTGCGAACAGGCCTGGCAATTTTTGGTGCGGCGCCTCGCGCAGCCGAAGGCCCCCCGCCAGCAGGTGGTGCTCAAGCCCACGCTGGCCATCCGGGCATCGTCCCGACGCACTGATTTTCCCCCGCCGTCGTGACCGGATGAGCGCGGTGCGCCCCGGCCGGCGGCCGCGAATTGAATCATACTTATCTCGTGATAATTAAGATTGGCAATCCAATTGTGCCGCGCTAAAGTCGCCCGCAACCTGCGCCATTCATGAATCCGCCGACCCAGTCCACGCTGGTCTGCCTCCCGGCCCGCCAAAGCCGGCTGATGGGCGGCGGCCTTCCTTCGGCGGCGGCCAGAATATTCCGGAGCATCCTCCCATGAGCAACCATCCCAACCCTGCCGGGGGCAACCCCAAAACCGGCTACAACCGTTTCCTGCTGCTGGTCGCCGGCCTCGGTGGACTGCTTTACGGCGTGGACGTCGGCATCATCGCCGGCGCGCTGCCGTATCTGGAGGCGACGTCCGGTCTGAGCGCCAACCAGCTTTCGGTCATCGTGGCGGCGGTGCTGCTGGGCAGCGTGATCTCAACGCTGTTCGCCGGCCTGCTCGCGGATTTGCTGGGCCGCAAGAAATTGATGGCCGTAAGCGGCATCCTGTTTGTCGCGAGCATTCCGATGATTGCTCTCGCGCACGGCTACGGCGCGTTGGTGTTTGGCCGCTTGCTGCAAGGCATCAGCGCCGGGCTCATTGGCGTGGTGGTTCCGTTGTATCTGGCGGAATGCCTCGGCGCCGCCCAACGCGGCAAGGGCACGGGCATGTTTCAATGGCTGCTGACCCTGGGCATCGTCGTCGCGGCGGTCATCGGCTACTGGTTCAGCCTGCGTGTGGCGACCATCGAGAAGCTGAACGATCCGGCGAAGCTTTTTGCGTTCAAGGACACCGCGTGGCGCAGCATTTTCTGGGTGTCGCTGCCGCCCGGACTGCTCTTCGTGCTGGGCAGCCTGTTCGTCGCAGAATCGCCGCGCTGGCTGTTCCGTCGCGGGCGCACCGACGCCGCGCGCGCCGCGTTGCTGCGCTCGCGCACCAACGCGCAGGCGGAGATGGAACTGAAAGAAATGGAAGAAGCCGCCGCCGCGGAAAAGGCGAAGTCAGATTCCGCCGGCCAAAAGGTCAAGGAATCGCTGCTGCACCGGAAATACGTCCTGCCGTTCGTGCTGGCGTGCATCATTCTCGCCTGCAACCAGGCCACCGGCGTCAACTCCATCATCGGCTACAACGCCACCATCCTGATTCAGGCCGGGCTGAGCGATGCGCACGCACACCTGGGCTACGTCATCCTCACGCTGGTCAACTTTCTCGTCACCATGATCGGCGTGGCGCTGGTGGACAAGAAGGGCCGCAAGTTCCTCCTGTCGCTCGGCAGCGCCGGCATCATCGCCTCGTTGATCTGCGCCGGCCTGGTGTTTCAACGCACCGAAAAACAGCGCGTGGACGTGAAGGACCAGGTGCAGGCAATGGTCACCACCAACCAGACGGCGACCATCGAATTCAACGCGGGAACGGCCGCCGCCTTGCTGGGCGGCCACGCCGGCTCCGAACCCGCCACGCTGGTGGTGATTTATTCCTATGGCGATTTCCACGCCGCCTCGAAGGTCGTGCGTTCAGACGACGTCGCGGCCAAGCTCGAAATCGACCGCGCCAGCTGCCTGCCGCCAAACCAGGTGGCCGCGTTCTTCCAGAATCCGTTTGCCGACCTGGAAAAATCCAAGACCGCGCCGCTGACCATCGACAACGCGCTGATTACGCCCGTGCCGCCGGAAAGCACGGGCTGGCTGACCGCGGTGTGCATTTTCTGCTTCATGGCGTTTTTCGCCGTCGGGCCGGGCGTGTGCGTGTGGCTGGCGCTCTCCGAATTAATGCCCACGCGCATCCGCTCCAACGGCATGAGCGTCGCGCTGCTCATCAACCAGGCGGTCTCGACGACCATCGCGGCCATCTTCCTCCCCAGCGTGGGCAAGCACGGTTACGCGACGATGTTCTTCATCTTCGCCGGCTGCACGGTGGTTTACTTCATCACCGCCACCTTCTTCCTGCCGGAAACCAAGGGCAAGACATTGGAGGAAATCGAGGAACATTTTGAAGGCCGGCAGCGCAAGCCGGCCGATGCCACCGCTTGAACTGATTATCTCGTGCTAAATATCACTTGATCGAGGTGGACCTTGCGCTAGGCTGAGCGCTGTAATACCAAAAAATCGATTTCCATTTCCGTATCCGTATGCAACTGCGTTCAAGGGCCGGCAGAGGCGGGGCGGCGTTTGTGCGCCCCGCCAGACACTTGTCCTTTGGCTGATCGCAACCCGCTACGGCAACACCTGATTCAATCTGCACCATGAACAACGCCAGCACCTCCCGTCGGGATTTTCTCAAGCAGTCCGCCCTCGCCGGCGTGGCCGCGTCGCTGACCGGCCTGGCCAGCGGTTGCGCCAGCCCTGGCCCGGACGGCAACTCGAACACAAGCGCCCACAACGACGATTATCCGCCACGCCCGGCGGGCCAGAAGCCGGTGCATGATTTGACCACCAAGCCGCGGGAACGCATTCGCGTGGCGCACATCGGGCTGCATCGCGGCATGACGCACGTGCACAACTGCCTCAAGCTCGATTACGTGGACGTGGTGGCCGTTTGCGACCTGATCGACGACCGGGCCCAGGCTGCGGCCAAGGCCTGCACCGACGCCGGCCGGCCGCGGCCAGCCATTTACAGCGGCACCGAACACATCTGGGAAATGATGGTGGACCGCAATGATCTCGACGCCGTTTACATTGCGACGCCGTGGGCCTGGCACGTGCCGATGGCGTTGCGCACGATGGAGCAGGGCAAACACGCCTTCATCGAGGTCGCGGCAGCGGTGACGATCGAGGACTGCTGGCGGCTGGTGAACACCAGCGAACGGGTGCAAAAGCACTGTGTGATGCTGGAGAACTGCTGCTACGGTGAGAATGAATTGTTCGTGCTGAACATGGCGCGCGAAGGTGTGTTTGGCGACCTGGTGCATGCCGAATGCGCCTACCTCCACGATCTGCGGTCCATGCTCTTCAGCCTGGGCACGGAAGGCGACTGGCGGCGCGATTATCACTGGCAATACAACGGCAATTTGTATCCGACGCACGGCCTCGGCCCGGTGGCGCAATATCTCGGCGTGGGCCGTGGCGACCAGTTCAAGTTCCTCGTCTCCATGAGTTCGCCCGAACGCTCGCTGACCCAGTATCGCAACGAGCACCAGCCCAACGGCGGCCGGCACAAGAACGAGAAATACCTCTGCGGCGACATGAACACCTCGCTCATCAAGACAGAGCAGGGGCGCAGCATCATGGTGCAGCACGACGTGGTGCTGCCCCGTCCCTACAGCCGCATCAACGCCCTGTGCGGCACCGATGCGACGTTCTTCGACTACCCGGCCCGGCTGGCCATCGACAAGCCCAAGCAATACGGGCTGGCCGCCGGCGGTTCCGAAGAGTGGCTCGACGATGCGGACCTCGCGAAAATGCGGGCGCAATTCACGCACCCGCTCTGGCGCAAACTGCAGGAAAGCGCCAAGGGCGGCGGACACGGCGGCATGGATTTCGTCATGAACTGGCGGTTGATCGATTGTCTCCGCACCGGCCGGACGCCCGACAGCGTCGTTTACGATGCGGCCGCCTGGAGCAGCATCATCGAACTTTCGGTCCGGTCGGTGGCCGGCGGCAGCGTGCCGGTGGACATTCCCGATTTCACCCGCGGCCTGTGGCGCGACCTGAAACCGCTGGGCATCGCCGGCAAAAACATTTGATGACATTATGAAACACCTGAAACTTGGCCTCGGCCTCACCGTGATCTCGGTCCTGTCGGCCACGGCCGCCAATTCCCCCGCCCCGGCATTGATCCCGGCGCCCGCACACCTCGAAACGCATGGCGGCACCTTTCAAATTGATAAATCCACGGTCATCCTGGCCGATGCGCCGTCCCGCGACACCGCCATCATGCTGGCCGCAATGCTGCGGACCGCGACGGGCTATCCGCTGCCGGTGCGGACGACGGACAACGCAACGCCCGCAACCCATTCCATCCTTCTGACCACCGAGGGCGCGGACGCACAGCTCGGCCGCGAAGGCTACGCGCTCGACGTCACCGCACAGGCGGCGGTCATCCGAGCAACGGATCAGGCCGGCCTGTTCTATGGCGCACAAACGCTGCGGCAGTTGCTGCCGCCGGAGGTGTTTGCCACCCACCGCGTGAGCGGCGTGGCCTGGACGATGCCGGGCGTGACGATCACCGACCAGCCGCGCTTCCCGTGGCGCGGGTTGATGCTCGACGTCAGCCGGCATTTCTTCACCAAGCCGGAAATCAAGCGGCTGCTCGACGAAATGGCGCTGCACAAGATCAACACCTTTCACTGGCATCTCGTGGATGACCAGGGCTGGCGCATCGAAATCAAAAAGTATCCCCGCCTGACGCAGGAGGCGGCGTGGCGCGCGGACGTCGGCTTCGGCTTCCCGCACGACGCGACCACGGCCTACGGTCCGGATGGGCGTTACGGTGGATTCTACACGCAGGATGACATCCGCGAGATCGTGGCCTACGCCGCCGCCCGGCACATCACCATCGTGCCCGAGATTGAAATGCCCGGCCACTCGACCGCCGCGCTGTCGGTCTTTCCGGAACTCAGTTGCGCCGGCGAGGCGTCCGGCGTGCCGACAAACGGAGGGGTGATGCACGGCATTTATTGCGCCGGCAACGACGCGAGCTTCACCTTCCTCCAGAACGTGCTGACCGAGGTGTTCCAGTTGTTCCCCGGCCAATACATCCACATCGGCGGCGACGAGGTGCCGAAGGACAACTGGAAGAAATGCCCGCGCTGCCAGGCGCGCATCAAGGCCGAAGGACTCAAGAACGAGCACGAGCTGCAAAGCTGGTTCATCCGGCGCATGGAAAAATTCATCACCGCGCACGGCAAGAATCTCATCGGCTGGAGTGAAATCCGTGAGGGCGGCCTCGCGCAGAACGCCGCCGTGATGGACTGGATTGGCGGCGGGCTCGAAGCGGCGCGTGAAGGCCACGACGTGGTCATGACGCCGACAAGCTTCTGCTACTTCGATTATTACCAGTCCCGCGATCACGGCGCGGAGCCCCGGGCGATCGGCGGCTACCTGCCGTTGAGCAAGGTTTACAGTTTTGAGCCGGTGCCCGCCGGATTGGATGCCGCCCAGGTCCACCACATCCTCGGTGGCCAGGGCAACATCTGGACCGAATACATTCCCAACTTCAAGCAGGTCGAATACATGGCGTTCCCGCGGCTGTGCGCGATGGCCGAAGTCACCTGGTCGCCGAAGGCGGCCCGCAACTGGACGGACTTCACGAACCGGCTCGCCACGGATGAACAGCGCCTCGACCAGCTTGGCGTGAACTACCGCCGCGACACCTCCGTGGCTTTGGGTGAATGGACGCCGGCGCAAATCAAAACGGAAAGCTCGACGCTCAGCTGGGACGTGACCCCGCACGTCACCGCCGCGGGACAGTATCGCGTGACGTTGAATTACACGACGGGCCAGCACGGCATCGACATCACGACAGTTAAGTTGCTGGCGAACGGCCAGGAGGTCGCGCACGACACGCACGCCGGATTTGCCGGCGGACAGCCGCGCAGCCCGGTGTATGTGCTCGACCTCCCGGTCCGCAACGCGGACGCGCACTACACGCTGCAGGCCACGGTCAAAGGCAGCGGCGGCACCGATTCGCTGGGCGCCGTGTCGTGGGTGTTCAAACCGGCCAAATGATTTCCACCATGAACGTGAAACCGAAGATCATCCCGCCGCTCGACCCGCAGTTTCAGCCGGCGGTTTTGTTCAACCAGCAATACGTCCGCACCGCCCACCAATCCGGGCGCGCCGTGCCGCTTGTGCTCGGCGTCGAACGCGAGAATGGCCACGTGTCCCGTTATGCCACCGTCGTGCTGCCCGAGCCGGACGCCGACACGGTCCTTTATCTTGACCGGCTGGTGAAATTTCTGCTCTGGGCGCGGGGCGGCTGGCGGGTCTGGTTCGGCGGCCCGCGGGCGCTGGGCGAAAAAGTGGCGCAGGTTTATTCCCGCACCGGTGCGCGGGCGTTTGACGTGGACCTGATGAGCCGCGTTTACGAACGCCCGTTCGAAGTGGTGCTCACCGAGGCCGCCGCCGTGCCGGCGGAAAAGGAAATGCACTCGACCATTGGCGGTCATCTCGACGGCTGCCGCATCGGGTTCGACCTCGGCGCGAGCGACTACAAGGTGGCCGCGGTAAAGGAAGGCGAGGTGGTTTACAGCGACGAATTCCCGTGGAACCCCAAGGACCAGGCCGACCCGCAATACCATTACGAGCACCTCCAGAGCGGCCTGAAAAAGGCCGCCGCGCATCTGCCGCGCGTGGATGCCATCGGCGGCAGCTCGGCCGGCGTGATTGTGGACAACAAGATCATGGTGGCGTCGCTGCTGCGGGCCCTCCCACCCGAAAAGTTCGCGCAGGCCAAGAACACCTTCCTGCGCATTCGCGAGGAATGGGGCGTGCCGCTCGAAGTCGCCAACGACGGTGACGTCACCGCGCTCGCGGGCGCAATGTCGCTCAAGGAAAACGGCATGCTCGGCGTGGCGATGGGCTCCAGCGAAGCAGCCGGCTATTTGAACCAGGCGGGCGGCATGACCGGCTGGCTCAGCGAACTGGCCTTCGCTCCCGTGGATTACAACCCCCAGGCCGCGTGCGACGAGTGGTCCGGTGACTACGGCGTGGGTGTGATGTATTTCTCCCAGCAAGCCGTCGGCAAACTGCTGCCGGCCGCCGGCATTGAACTGCCCAAGGAAATGGGCCTGCCCGAGCGCTTGAAGGAAGTTCAGGCGCTCATGGCCAAGGGCGATCCGTGCGCCGCGAAGATTTACGAAACGATCGGCGTGTATCTCGGCTACGCGATTCCCCACTACGCGGATTTTTACGCATTCAATCACATGCTGATTCTGGGGCGCGTCACCACCGGCAAGGGCGGCGACATTGTCCTCGCCCGGGCGCGCGAAGTGTTGGGCCAGGAATTCCCCGAACTGGCCGCCCGGGTGCAACTGCATGTGCCGGACGAAAAGAGCCGCCGCGTCGGCCAGGCCGTGGCGGCCGCCAGCCTGCCCGCACTGCGCCAGCCGTCCGCACCCGTTTGAAACTGAACCGCCTTCCTTCACCGTGACGTTTCAAGGGCACAACGCAACGCTCATCCCGCCGCGGGTTCCAGCGGTCGGCGGGCCGCTGCCGCTGCCCTGCCCCGCCCTGCCGCCGTTCGCCTCCGACGATTTGACGGCGGTGCGGCACGCCTTCCGCGACGCGCCTGCGTGCCGGCTGCGGCAGGCATGGCGGCCGCAGGCGGAGGCGGACTTTGCGCCCGGCGTGGTCTGGACCGGCTGGCGCGCGGACCGTCTGCTCGTGCTGGCGGAGTTGACCGATGCGGACATTGTCAGCCCGGCGAACACCACCAGCGAACGATTGTGGGAGCAAGGCGACACGTTCGAGATTTTTTTGCAGGCGGCCGGCCGGCCGGCGTATGTGGAACTGCACATTGCGCCGAACCATCGCCGGCTGCAATTGCGTTACGATGAATCCGTCACGGTGGACACCGTGCGCATCAGTGGGTCGCTCGCCGCCGCCCGGCAGGACGTGGCGTTCGACGCGGCGGTCTGGTCCGAACCCGCCGCCCGGCGCTGGTTCGTCCACGCGGCGATTCCCGCCCCGCTCGTCACGGACCGGCCAGGCTCCCTCGCCGGAACGTGCTGGCGGTTTTCCTTCGGCCGCTACGATTACACGCGCGGCCGGTCCGAACCGGTCATCTCCTCGACGTCCCCGCACGCCGCGCCCGATTTTCACCGATGCCACGAATGGGGCACGCTCCAGTTTCACGATTCGCCCACTGCACCAAGCCAATGAATTCTCCATCCTACGATCTCCGCGCCGTGGCCGGACAGTTTACGATTCACGGGGAATATGTTTCGGCCGCCCCCTACGGCAGCGGCCACATCAACGACACGTTTTGCGCGGTGTTCCAGCAGGCCGGCGTGCCGGTGCGCTACATCCTCCAGCGAATCAACCACCACATCTTCAAGCGGCCGGCGGCCCTGATGGAAAACGTGCAACGCGTCACCGCGCACCTGGCCCGCAAGGTCGCCGGCGAACCGGACGCCAGCCGCCGGGTGCTGACGCTCATCCCGGCGCGCGACGGCCGGGCGTGGCACGTGGATGCCGCCGGCAACCACTGGCGCGCGTATCTCTTCATCGAACGCGCCCGCACCTACGACGCCGTGGAAAGCGCCGAACAGGCGTTCAAGGCCGCGCGCGCGTTTGGCGAATTCCAGCGGCAACTGGCCGATTTGCCCGCCCCGCGGCTGCACGACACGATTCCGGACTTCCATCACACGCCCAAACGCTTTGCCGCGCTGGAAAAGGCGATCGCCGCGGACGTGGCGGGGCGCGCGCAACTGGCCCGGGCGGAAATTAATTTCGCCCTCGCCCACCAGCCGATGACCCGCGTGCTGCTCGACGCGAACCTGCCGGAACGCGTCACCCACAACGACACCAAGTTCAACAACGTCATGCTGGACGAAGCCACCGGCGAGGGCATTTGCGTCATTGACCTCGACACGGTGATGCCCGGGCTGGCGCTTTATGATTTCGGCGACATGGTCCGCACCACGACGAGCCCGGCCAAAGAGGATGAGCGCGACCTGACGAAAGTGGCGATGCAGTTCCCGATGTTCGAGGCGCTCGTGCGCGGCTACCTCGCCGCCGCAGGCGGTTTCCTGACACCGGCTGAAAAACAACTGCTCGCCTGCGCGGGCAAGTTGATCACCTTTGAAATCGGCATCCGTTTCCTGACCGATTACCTGGCCGGCGACGTGTATTTCAAGGTGCACCGCGACGGGCACAATCTGGACCGTTGCCGGACGCAGTTCAAACTGGTCGAATCCATCGCGCAGCAGGAAGATGCAATGAACAAATTGGTGGAGAAATTGGGATGAGAATTCTGGTCACCGGCGGCGCCGGCTTCATCGGCAGCCACATCGTCGAACATTTTCAAGGCCACGCCGAGGTGCGCGTGCTGGACAACCTGCGCTCCGGCTTCAAACACAACCTGGCCGGGCTGCCGCATGAATTCATCGAGGCTTCCATTCTCGACCGCGGCGCCGTGCGCCGCGCCATGGCCGGCGTCGATTACGTGTTCCACCTGGCCGCCATGATCAGCGTGCCCGAGTCGATGCAGCAGCCGATTGAGTGCAGCGAAATCAACACGCACGGCACGCTGATTGTGCTCGAGGAAGCGGCGCGCGCCGGCGTGAAGAAGCTCGCCCTCAGCAGCTCGGCGGCCATCTACGGCGACAACCCGGTCGTGCCGAAGGTGGAAACGATGTTTCCCGAACCGAAAAGTCCCTACGCCATCACCAAGCTCGACGGCGAATACTACTGCCGCATGTTCGCGGCCGAGGGCCGGCTGGCAACCGTGTGCCTGCGCTACTTCAACGTCTTCGGGCCGCGGCAGGATCCCAAAAGCCAGTATGCGGCGGCCGTGCCCATTTTCATTCATCGCGCCCTGCGCCACGAGCCGATCACGATTTATGGTGACGGCGGGCAGACGCGGGACTTCATCTACGTGAAGGACATCGCCAAGGCGAACGCCTTCCTCGCCACCGAATCGCCGGCCACCGGCGTGTTCAACGTGGCCTACGGCGGGCGCATCACGATCAAGGAACTGGCCCAAACCCTCTGCCAGCTGACGGGTTCGCGCTCGGAAATCAGGCACGCACCCGAGCGGGCCGGCGACGTGAAGCATTCCCAGGCTGCCATCGACAGATTGCGCTCCACGGGCTTCGTTCCCGGCGGCAGCCTCGCAAGCGGGCTCGAAACCACGGTGGAATTCTTCCGGCAAAAACTGACCGCCTGAACGCGCGCGCGCGGGTGGCCCATCCCGAAAACGGAAGTTCAAAGTTGTAGCAATTCTTCAGGTTTTGTAACAGCCGCCGCGTTCGCCTGCCGTGCGATTTTTTGCGGCCGCGCGCAGAAAAGCGTTGCCAACTCTGGCGGACCGCCGGTTTGATGGAACCATGAAGCTTAAGCTGCATGCCTGCGAACTGAAGCTCGTGAATCCGTGGCGCATCGCCAGCTCGATGGGTTCCGGCGCCCACATCGTGGTTCTCTTCGAGCTGACCGACCGCGACGGCGTGACTGGCCTGGGCGAAGCTGCGCCCGCCAGCACGTATCAGGAAACCGCCGCCGGCGTGATGGAGTTTTGTCAGGGCCTCGACGCGGGCCGCCTCAGCTTCGCCGACATTCCCGGCTCGATGGCCTGGGTGAATTCCCTGCCCGGCATGCCGTCCGCGGCGCGGTGCGGCTTGAACCTCGCGCTGCTGGACGGCGCCGCGAAACGTGCCGGCCAGCCGGTCCATGATTTTCTCAAACTGGGCTTCCGCGAGAACCATCACCTCACGTCGTTCAGCATCGGCATTGACTCGCCGGAGGTGGTCGCCAAAAAGGTGGCCGACGCGGCGGCCTTTCCGGTGCTCAAGCTCAAGGTGGGCGATCCGCGCGACCGCGAAAACTTCGCGGCCCTGCGTTCCGTGGCGCCGCGCAAGCCGGTGCGCGTGGATGCCAACGAGGGCTGGAAGACGAAGGAGCAGGCGTTGACGATGCTGGAAACGCTGGCGCAGGACGGGCACGTGCAATTCGTCGAACAGCCGATGCCGCGCAATGCCGCGCCCGAGGATCTGATCTGGCTGAAGGAACGTTCCCCCCTGCCGCTCTACGCCGATGAATCGTGCCACAACATGCGCGACATTCCGCACTGCGCGGAATGTTTCCACGGCGTGAATGTGAAGCTGGTGAAAACGGGCGGGATCAGCATGGCCTACGAAACCCTGCAGGCGGCGCGCCAGACCGGATTGCAAACCATGATCGGCTGCATGATTGAGACCAGTGTGCTCATCAGCGCCGCCGCGCACCTCGCCGAACTGGCTGATCACCTCGACATCGACGGGAATCTCCTCATCAACAACGACCCGTTCCGGGGCGCCACGGCCGTCAACGGTGTGATTTCCTTCGCCGATGCGCCGGCCAAAACCGGCCTGTGCGTGGCGCCGCGCGCCTGATTCAACGGACGGCCGCCTCGGTCACGATCAAGTCGCCCCGCACGGCATCCAGGCGTGCCCGGGCGCCGCTGGGCAGCGTGGCATTGTAGGGCTGATGGCCGAAGGGCAGTTCCGTCACCACGGGCACGCCGAGCGGCGTGAGGCGTTCCCGCACCACGTCGGCCGAGGACTGACGGTATTCGATCTTCTTGGCGGCCCGCGGATCTTCGCAATCGCGGTTCACGCCCACGGCCACGCCGGCAACCTGCTGCAACACGCCGGCGTTGAGCAGATGCGTCAGCAGGCGATCCAGCCGATACGGTTCTTCGTTGATGTCTTCGAGAAACAGGAGCCGGTTCTTGAACACGGGCTGCCAGGGCGTGCCCACCGTGGTCACCAGGATCGACAGGTTGCCGCCCACCAGCCGGCCCTCCGCCACGCCGCGCCGCAAAATCGTGATGTCGCCACGGTTGGGATAGCCTTCGGCGATGCTGCCCGCCGCCGCCGGCTGGCAGATGGCGCGCAAAAACGCGTCGTTGGAAAAGGCCGGATAGTCTGCGCTGCCGAGTCCCTCGTTCAACATCGGCGAGTGAAACGTGACCAGGCCGGCCTTTTCGTTGATCGCACAATGCAGCGTGGTGAGATCGCTGTAACCGGCGAACACCTTGGGGTTTTTCCGGAGCACGGCATAATCAAGCCGCCCCACGATGCGCGCCGCGCCGTAACCGCCACGCAGGCAGATGAGGCCCTTGACCTTGCGGTCGCGAAACATCGCCATCATATCCGCCGCCCGGTCGCGATCGCTCCCGGCGAGAAACCCGTGCCGGGCGCGCGCATGGCGTCCGAGCTTCGCCTTGAAACCCATCCGCTCCACCTGGTTGACCGCGCGGTCCACGGCCTTCGGATTGGGCGGCGGGCTGCAGGGTGCGATGATGCCCACCACATCGCCGGGTTGCAGGCGTTCGGGCTTCACGAGAGTTCTCACGGCGCGTGTCTGGCTCATGTAACGAAGGGCATTACTGTTTATCCGGCTCCGGCGCAAGCGTGGCCTGCGGCGACGCGGCCGACAATCGCTTCACCGCCTCATCAATCGCCTTCCCCAACGCCGGAATGCGCTGGGTGTAGCTCACCGGACTGACCGGATCGGCATACGGACCGCGCGTGCGGCCGGCAAACGCCTCGTCCGTGTAGCGGTAACCGAGATTGCTCAGGAATGCGATGATGTAGTGGCGGAACGGCTGCCCCGGCAACGAGCGCACGATGCCGGCATCCGAGCCGTAATTATAGGTCAGGCCCGTCTTGTGCGCGAACCTCACCTCGGCCTGCGCGTTGCTCGCGCGCACGTCCACGCCAAAGTTGATGCCGTCCACGTTCACAATGCCGTTGCTGGAATTGATCCAGCGCGGGGCGATTTGGGACGGGATGCCCGGGCGCACGTGCGGGGCGCCGGCGAGATTGGCGGTGGACAGCGCCTCGTTCAGGCCCTGTTCACCGAGCAGGTGTTTCAAAAAGGCCCGCGACGCGTCGGAAAGAAACCGGGCCGTGACCGGCCGGCCGTCGGGCCGCCGCCACAACTCGCCCGGCGCGCCGTCAATCAGCCAGAGCAGCCGCGCCGTGTCGAACGCCGTCATGTGAATGCGGTCGGTCTGCCAGCCGTAACCGTCGGACGCACGGGTGCCGTTGATCTGGAGCGTGCCCAGGCCCAGCTCGCGGAATTCGCGGTTGAGCACTTCGATGTGGTCGTGCCGGTGCAGCATTTGCAGCAGCGCGTGGGTGGCGTGGTTGTCGGAAACCGTAATCATCGGCTCCAGCCACGCGCGGACGGCACGGGTTTCGTCCGCCGCGCCGGGGGCCGAATACGTGTAGGGCGTGTCCAACGTGAGCACGCCCGCATCCACCATGCGCATCACGTGAAAGGCCACCATCAGTTTGAACAACGACGCGGGATACGGCGCCATAAATTCATACGGCGCGTGGGCGCGGCCCGGCACGATGTCATCCGCCTCCGTCAACGGCGGCCGGTTCGTCCAACCCTTCTCGTGGAGCGGCGACCAGGAGGCCGGCGCGAAGGTGCCGCCGTTCCACCGGTCAATGTCCCAACGCCGGAAGCGCACGCTGTCCGCGCCGCTGTTCACGTCCACCGGCACCACCAGGCCGTTCGGATAATCACGCGACAGCAACACATCCGCACCGGCCACGAGCTGCCCTTCGGCGTCCAGTTGCAGCACCGCCACGTCCACGTTCGGCACGTGCGCAATGGGCCGTGGAAAGCCGGGCGGCACGGATTTGTCCTCGTTGCCCGGGCCGAAATCGATCACGCCATCGAACTTCGCCGCCCGCACCGCCGCGAGCACGGCGTCGGCCAGCGGCGCGGCGGGCAGCGGGGAGAACGGGGTGGAAAGCATGAGCACACACATCCAGAAACGGCGTTGCAACATAAACGACACGGTGGGCCTTTCACCGGCGAGTGTAGCGGCGAATTGACGGTTGCCAAGCCTCGCTGGCCTTGACCTGGACCCGCCTTTCGCGCCACGTTGCGCGGCATGAATCCCGCCCCCGTCGCCGCCGCGCCCGAACCCCAGCGCCTCATGTCGCTCGACATGCTGCGCGGTTTCGACATGTTCTGGATTCTCGGCGCCGACGCGTTCGTCTATGCGCTCAACCGGCTGAGCCAGACCGCGCCGACGCGCTTTCTGGCCACGCAACTCGACCACGCCGAATGGGAGGGCTTTCACTTCTACGACCTCATCTTCCCGCTGTTCGTGTTCATCATGGGCGTCTCGACGGTGTATTCGCTCACCAAAATCATCGCCCGCGAGGGCCGGGCGGCGGCCGTGAAGCGCGTGGTCCTTCGCGGTGTGCTGCTGTTCGTCATCGGCATTCTTTACTCGGGCGGCTTCACCAATCCGTGGCCCGACCTGCGCCTGATGGGCGTGCTGAACCGCATTGCGCTCTGTTACCTCGCCGGCGGCCTGCTGTTCTGCTGGTGCCGGCCGCGCGTGCTGGTCGGTCTGGCCGTGGCGCTTCTGCTCGGCTACTGGGCGCTGCTGCGGTGCGTGCCGATCCGTGACATTCAACTCGAGAAAACGCACCTCGCCGAACGGGCCGGGCAGGCGGGCGACACCGCACTGGCCGCGGAATTTCGCGCCGCGGGCGGGAGTTCCTCGGTCAATCCTTCGGCCATTCCCAACAGCCCGGTCTGGGCCGCGACCGAAAAAATGTTCGCCGCCACGACCAATCGCGTGACCGGCCGTTACGACATGGGCCTGAACGTTGCGAATCATTTCGACTTCGAATACCTGCCCGCGCGCAAATACGACCTGTTCTGGGATCCGGAGGGCCTCTTGAGCACGCTGCCCGCCATCGTCACGGGCCTGCTGGGCATCTTTGCCGGCCTGTTCATCCGCCATCCCGGTTTTAACGACCAGCAGAAAGTGCGCGGCCTGCTGATCGCCGGTGCGGTGAGCGTCGTGCTCGGCTTCCTGTGGGGCACGCAGTTTCCCGTCATCAAAAAAATCTGGACCTCCTCCTACGTGCTGGTGGCCGGTGGTTACAGCGCGCTGCTGCTGGGCACGTTTTACTGGATCGTGGACGTGAAAAAGTGGCAGGCGTGGGGCCGGCCGTTTCTGTGGATCGGCATGAACCCCATCACGCTCTACCTCGCGAGCAACCTGATGGGCGGCGGCGGTTTTCTGAAGCTGGCCAACCGCTTCGCCGGCGGGAGCGTGCGGCAGTTCCTGAACGCCCACGTGGCCACCGGCTGCGGCGATCTGGTCGTGTGCGTGATTGGAATTTCCCTGTTCGTGTGGTTCGCGCGCTTCCTTTACCACCGGAAAATTTTCCTGCGCTTGTAAACGCGCCGGCGCCGGTCAACGCACGGCTGCGTCCGCCAGCACCTGCACCAGCAAGTCCAGCTGCGCCCGCGTGTGCTCGCTCGAAATGACGAAGCGGAAAAACCCCGCGGGCGAGCCGGCGTATTTCAGAAACGGCGGATAGATGCCCGCCGCCAGCAACTGCCGGCGCACGGAGTTCCTTTGCGCCACGGAACGCGGATGCAGCACAAGGATGGGTCCGGGCGCGGCGGGAATCGTCCAGCCGGCGGCGCGCAAGGCCGCCTTCACATATTCCGCGTTGCGCCGCAGGCGTGCCCGGCGGCGGCCGTCGCGGCGCAGAATTTTCACCGCCTGCAACGCGGCATTGGCCAGCGGCGGCGGCAGTGGCGTGCAGCCGATGAACGCCCGGCTGCGGGCGAGAATTTTTTCCCGCAGCGCCCGCGCACCCAGCACGGCGCCGCCGTAGGAACCAAAGGCCTTGCTCAGGGTCACGCACTGGATGATGCGCCGCCGCGGGACGCCCGCGTGCTCCGGCGCGCCGCGGCCGTGGGCGCCCAGCACACCCGCGCCGTGGGCGTCGTCCACGAGCAGTTGCGCGGTGCGCGGGAGCACGGCGAGATACGCAGCCAACGGCGCGGCCGAACCGTCGTGGGAAAACAATCCGTCCGTCAGCACGATGATCCGCGCCCGCCGGCCGCAGCGCGCCGCGACCCGGGCGAGGTCGGCCGGGTCGGCGTGTTTGAACGGCCGCACCGGGCAACCAAAATGCAGGGCCGCATCGCGCAGCGCCGGATGAGCCCGGGCATCCAGCAGCACGTGCGTGAATTCGCCTGCCAACGCCTGCGCCACGACGGTGCTGGTGGCGTAACCGCCCGGCAGCAGCAGCGCCTCCGGCGCGCCGAAAAATTTTGCGAGTTCGGTTTCGAGCCGGGCGTAGATGCGGTGATGGCCGGTGGTGAGCCGCGAGGCGGAGACGTTCAAACCGAACCGGTGCAGCCCGGCCGCCGCCGCGCGCAACACCGCGTGATGGCGCGTGAGCCGGAAATAATCGCAGCCCGAGAAGCCCAGCCAGGTGCGGCCCCGCCAGCGGATGAGATTGCCGTCCAGTTGTTGCAACGGTTCCAGCCGGTTCATGCTCCGGATATAATGGAAGCCACGCCCGACCGCACGCGCGAAAGCACGAGGGACCCGGAACGCGCGGTTGCGCCCGCGCGGCGTGCGGACTACTGTGCCCGCAACTTGCGCTGCGTCATGAGACTTTTGTTCCTGTCCCCCCCGGCCCGGCTGGCGTTCACGCTGCTCGTTTTGTTTTTCCGCACCGTTCCCGCGTTCGCGCAGTCCACCAACGGCGCGCACTCGCTGGAGGAACTGGGCGCACAGATCGAGGCGCACGTGACCGCGCCGCGGTTCAACGCCGCGCTCTGGGGCGTGCAGGTCGATTCGCTCGACACGGGCCGCACGGTGTTTGCGCATCACGCCGACCGGCTGATGAGCCCGGCCTCGAACAGCAAACTCTACATGGCGGCGCTGGCACTGGATCGTCTTGGCGGCGATTACCGCTTCGTCACGCCGCTCTACGCCACGGCCAAACCGAACCGCGCCGGCCGCGTGCACGGCGATGTCATCCTGTTCGGCCAGGGCGACCCAAGCTGGAACCTGCCCGTCGGGGCGACAAATTTTTACGACCTGTTTGAACCGTTCGTCGCCGTGTTGACGAACGCCGGCGTGCGCCGCATCAGCGGCGACATCGTGGCGGACGCGACGTTTTTTCACGGCCCGCCCAACGGCGGCAGCTGGACCGTGGAGGATCTCGAAAACACGGAGGGCGCCGAGGTTTCGGCCATCACGCTGGCGGAAAACTGCGCGCAGCTGCGCATCACCCCGGCCGCCCGGGAAGGCGAGCCATGCCGGGTGGAATGGTTGCAGCCGCACACCGGCCTCACGCTGGACAACCGCACCACCACCAGCGCGACGAACGGCGTCCGGCACCTCGAAACCCACCGCAGCTACGGAGAAACCGTGGTGCGCGTGTTCGGCGCGCTGCCGCTCGGCAGCGAAGCCGACATTGAGGATGCGCCCGTGCCCCGGCCGGCGGACTGGTTTGCCGCCGGTTTCAAGGCCGCCCTCGCGCGGCACGGCATCCGCGTGGACGGCCGGGCGCGCAGCGTGCGCTGGCCCGAGGCTTCAGTCGTCCGGCCCACGTGCGTCAAGCTGGGGGAAGTCACTTCGCCGCCGTTGCGCGATTTGGTCCGCGCCTGTTTGAAGCCGTCGCAAAATCTGTTTGCCGACCTGCTGTTCGATCACGTGGGTGAATTGACCCGCACGCCGGCCACGCCGGCATGGCGCACTTCCGAAGGTCTGGCGCTCGACGCGCTGGAGGCGTTTTTGCGCACGAACAACCTGCCGGCCGGCGATCTGCATTTCGACGAGGGCTCCGGGCTGTCGCGCAACAATCTGACGAGCGCACGGCTGACACTGGCGTTGGTGGAGTTGATGGCACACCACCGCAGTGCCAACGACTTTGCCAATGCCCTGCCCATTGCCGGCGTGGACGGCACGTTGCGCCGCCGCATGAAAGGCACGCCGGCCGAGGGGAACGTGCGCGCCAAGACGGGCACGTTGCGCTGGGCCAATTCCCTGTCCGGCTATGTGACCTCCGCCGCCGGCGAGCGGCTGGCGTTCAGCCTGATGCTCAATCGCTACGTGCCAATGCCGGACCACAGCGGCCGCCTCGAACTCGATGCGATTGCCGAAATGCTGGCCCGCCTCGCCAGTCGCTCGGACACCACACTGGAATCACTTTACGCACCGGCGGGCCGGCTGATCCTCGCGTCGTTCGGCAGCGCGCCGTTTCCGCATCCCGCGCGAGCGGCCGGCCACACGTATCATGACGCATTCTATCCGGCCGCGACGCACTACGCCGACAGCACGGTGGCGTTGTTCGTGCCACGCGGGTTCCGCGAAACGCCGGCGGTGGACTTTGTGATGTTCGTCCACGGCTGGAATAATTCTGTGGCGGGCGCGCTGGGGAAATATCAACTGGTCGAGCAGTTCGCCGCCAGCGGCAAGAACGCCGTGCTGGTCGTGCCGGAAGGCCCGCACAACGCGCCGGATTCGTTTGGCGGCAAGTTTGAAGACCCCGGCGGCGGCCGGCGGTTCTTCGGGGAGGCGCTCGCCAAGTTGCAGGCGCGCGGCGTGCTGACCAACGCGGCGCCCGTTTTGGGCCGCGTGATTCTGGCGGGCCACAGCGGCGGCTACCATGCCCTGGCGGGATTGCTCGACCGTGGCGGCATTGCGGCCAACGTGCAGGAGGTCTGGCTCTTCGACGCGCTTTACGGCGGGACGGACACCTTTCAATCCTGGCAACAAAAGCAACATGGACGCTGGTTGAATCTTTACACCGACCACGGCGGCACGAAGGACGAGTCGTTGCGCGAGCAGGCGGCGCTGGCGCAGCAGTCCGTTCCCGTGCTGACCGGCGAAGACAACGCAATTTCGTCCGCCGCGTTTCAGACCAACTCGGTGGCGTTTCTGCACACCGACCTGGCGCATGATGCCGTGGTCAATCAACGCAAGGCTTTTGAATTGTTTCTGAAAACGAGTCGTCTGGAGAACCAATGAACCCGCACCGTTTGCTTTCTTTTCTCGGCCTCGCCAGCATGTTGTTGGCCGGCTGTCACACCATGCCCAACACCCACTCTTCCGCGGCCCGGACGCCGGTCAAACTCGGCGTCGAAGTTTTGTTTGCCAAACATCTGGACCTGTTGAAGGGCAAACGCGTCGGCCTGATCACCAATCCCACCGGCGTGGACGGCCACCTCAACAGCATCGTCGAGGCGTTCCGCGCCCGGACGGACTTCAAGCTGGTGGCGCTCTATGGTCCCGAGCACGGCGTGCGCGGCAACGCCCAGGCCGGCGAATACGTGCCGTTTTATTACGACGAGCAGCTGCAACTGCCCGTGTTCAGCCTTTACGGCCAGTCGCACAAGCCGCCGCCGGACATGCTGACGAACATCGACGAATACATGCGCACATTCGACACGCAGCACACCGGCAAGCAGGTCGAGTCCGGCATGCTGTCGGCGGTGGACGTGATGGTGTTCGACCTGCAGGACGTCGGCACGCGCGTTTACACCTACATCGCCACGATGGCCTACGCGATGCAGGCCTGCGCCGAGTGCGGCATCCCGTTCGTGGTGCTCGACCGGCCCAATCCCATCAATGGCGTCGCGATGGAAGGACCGATTCTCGAACATCCCAGTCACAGTTCGTTCATCGGGCTGTATCCCATTCCCCTGCGGCACGGCATGACGGTGGGCGAACTGGCACGGCTGTTCAACGACCAGTTCCTGGCCAAAAAGGCGCGGCTCACCGTGGTGTCCATGGAACACTGGCAACGCGACGAATGGTTTGATGAAACCTCGCTGCCGTGGGTGCTGCCGTCGCCCAACCTGCCCACGCTCGACGCGACGACGGTTTATCCGGGGCAGGTGCTGCTGGAAGGCACCAACCTTTCCGAAGGCCGCGGAACGACCAAGCCGTTTGAATTTTTCGGCGCGCCGTGGATTGACGGCTACGCCCTGGCCCGCGAACTGAACGCGCTGAACCTGCCGGGCGTGAAATACCGCGAAGTCTGGTTCACGCCGACGTTTTCCAAGTTCAAGGGCGAACGCTGCGGCGGCTGCCAGTTGCACGTGACGGATCGCACGGCGTTCCAGCCCATCCGCACCGTGCTGGCCGAGCTGGAAGTCATCCGCAGGCTCTACGGCGACAAACTGGAACTGCACGATTCCTATTTCGACAAGGTGATGGGCACGGCGCGCGTGCGCGAAGCGTTGTTGCGCGGCGAACCCGTTGAAAAGATCGTGGCGGACTTCGAACCCGGCCTGGCGGCATTCGCCCGGCTGCGTGAACCCTACCTGCTCTACCCATGAAACCGCACCTTCGCGCCCGGCCGGGCTTTTGTTCGACGATGCGCTGCCTCGCCGCGCTGGCCGTCGTTTTGACCACCTTCGGCTGCGCCACTTCGAAACCGCGGGCCGGGGTGTTCCGCCCCGAAAAACTGGCCGCGATGGATGCCGCTATCGAACAGGCCATCGCCGAACACAAATGCCCCGGCGGCGTGCTGTGGCTGGAACACGAGGGGCACACGTATCACCGGGCGTATGGCCAGCGCGCCCTCGTGCCGGCGCGCGAGCCGATGACGGAGGACACCATTTTCGACGCGGCCTCGCTGACCAAGGTTGTGGCGTGCACACCAGCCGTGATGTTGCTGGTGGAACGCGGCCAGGTGGACCTTGACGCGCCGGCACAGCGGTATCTCCCGGAGTTCACCGGCGGTGGCAAGGAACAGGTCACCGTGCGCGAGCTGCTCACGCACACGTCCGGCCTGCGCCCCGACATCGAAACCAAATCAGACTGGCACGGCCAGGCCGAGGCCATTCGCAAGGCCTGCGTGGATGAAAAACTCGCCGCGCCGCCCGGCACCGTGTGCAAATACAGCGACATCAATTTTTTCCTGCTCGGCGAAATCGTCCAGCGCGTCAGCCACACGCCGCTGGAAGTGTTTGTGCAGCGGGAAATTTTCGGACCGTTGCAGATGCGCGACACCGGCTACCTGCCGTCGCCCGCCAGGCTGGGCCGCATCGCGCCCACGGAAGTCGAGAACGGCCGGCCGCCGTGGCGCGGTGTGGTGCATGATCCGACAGCGCGCAAAATGGGCGGCGTCGCCGGGCATGCCGGGCTGTTCACGACGGCGGCGGATCTGGCACGCTACGCGCGGATGCTGCTGCACGGGGGCGAACTCGACGGCGTGCGCATCCTCAAACCGGGCACCGTCCGGCTGATGACCAGCGTCCAAACGCCGCCCGGCCTCAGCGACAAACGCGGCCTTGGCTGGGACATCGACACGGCTTACAGCGGCCCGCGCGGCGCGATTTTTCCGGTCGGCAGCTACGGCCACACCGGCTGGACGGGCGGATCGTTGTGGATTGATCCGTTTTCCCGAACATTCGTGATCTTCCTGTGCAACCGGAATCATCCGAGCGGCGGCAACGTGATTCCCCTGCGGCGCGAACTGGGAACCCTGGCCGCGGAAGCCATCACAGACTTCGACTTCACCACGCTGACGCGCCACGGCGAACCGGCCGGGGCGAAGTAGGCCGGATGAGCGGACGGCCCAAGTCAGCCAGCCCGGCTGGCTGCTGAAGCGGCGGCCGTTTCCGGCCAGAGCCGGCGGGTAATTGCGGCGGTGGCCAGTGTGACGATGGTGCCGATCAGCGTGAACCACGGCCAAAAAATTTCGACGCCCACCGTGCGCTGCCACCAGTCGTGCAGCGCGGGCACATTCGCCGGCCAGTAAATCACGTTCATCACGGCGAGCGACGCCAGCATGCCCGCCATCGCGGCCCGCGGCCCCACGCGGCGCCAGAACAGCGCCAGCAACAGGCCGCCCAGCAACGCGCCGCTGGCCAGTCCGCGTAATGAGAAGGCAACGTTCAACACGAACTGCACCTGCCGCGTCACCCACGCCACGCCGACCAGCGCCACGGCCCAGCCCAGGCTCGAGTATTTGCTGAAGCGCAGGAAATACGCCTCGGTCCGGTCGCGCAAAACCTGACGCACAAAATCCATGGTCGAAACCGAGGCCAGCGCCGAGATGCTGGAGCTGATGGACGACATGGCGGCCGCGAGAATCGCCACGATCAGGAACCCGCGCATCACGTGCGGGACCTCGGTCATCATGAAAATGGGAAAGATGAAGTCATTGGCCGCAATGCCGGGCCGGCTTTCCGGCAGGGGAATTTGAAACGGATGCGTCTGATAAAAGACCCAGAGCATCACGCCCACCAGCAGAAAGATGACGAACAGCGGAAAAATCAGCACCGCGCTGAAGAGGAGCGCCTTTCTCCCCTCGGCCACGCTCGGACACGACAACACGCGTTGCACGATGAGCTGGTCCGCACCGTGCGACGACATGACCAGCGCCGTGCCGCCGAGAAGGCCCATCCAGAGATTGAACGGCGCGGCCAGCGTGAAGTTGCAGTTCAACCACGCGAGCTTGCCCGCGGCGGCCGCGTGCGACAGCGCGGCGGACCAGCCGCCGTCCAGCAGGGTCGGCACGTAAACCAGCGCAAACACGCCGCCGCCCACGAACAACAGCATCTGCACCGCATCCGTCCACACCACCGCCTTCACCCCGCCCACGTAGGTGTAAGTGACCGACAGCCCCACGAAGAGCAGGATCGCGCCCAGGATCGGGTCCACCAGGCCGCCCAGACCGCAGACTTTTTCGCCCAGCATCAAACGCACGGGAATGCACGCCACATACACGCGCACACCGGCGGACAGCGTTTCGATCAGCAGAAAAAACGCGCCCGCCAGCCGGCGCGGGCCGCGGCCGAGATGTTGTTCGAGCAGCTGGTAGGGGGAGTAAATTTCCCCGCGCATGTAGTGCGGCACCATCACGACCGCAAGAATGACGCGGGCGATGACATAGCCGAAAATCATTTGCAGAAACAGCAGGTTGCCGCCGTAGGCGATGGCCGGCACGCCGATGATGGTGAGCGCGCTGGTCTCCGTGGCCACGATGGAGGCGCCGATGCCCCACCACGGGAGGTTGCGGCTGCCGAGGAAATAATCGCGCGTGTTGTGCTGGTCTTTGCCAAAGGCGACGCCCAGCGCAATGATGCCGCCGAGATACCCCACGATCACCGACCAATCCGCGAGATTGAAATAACTGTTCATGGCTGGGGAGCGCCTTGTAACGGAATCGGGATTTGCTTGGCGAGGCAATTCGCCGCCGGCGCCGGCTTGACATTCGGTCGCGCGACGGTGAAAGCTGGCCTCCAATCCAAATCAATTTTCGCCACCCGCCAAGTCAACCCCCGCCGCCGCATGAGCCAGCCGCCCGCCGAATCCGCCTTCCCCGGCCCCGTCAGCGCGGCGATGATTGCGGAGTTGCAGCGTTACGTCGTAGCGGACGTGCATCCGTTCGTGATCGACCTCGCGCGGTGCGAGGGCATGTGGCTGATGACCGTGGACGGCCAGCGCCTGTTCGACTGGTCGGGCTATTACGCCTCCAAACTGATCGGGCACAACCACCCCGGCCTGCAGGAGCCGGATTACCGGCAACGCCTCGCGCTCGCCGCGAACAACAAGGTCGCCAACCCGGACTTTCTCACGCCGGAATGTCTCACCTACTACCGGACGCTGCACCGGCTCGCGCCGCGCTGCATGCGCAACCCACACCTGGAGGTTTACGCCGTCAATTCGGGCGCGGAAGCCGTCGAGAACATGATGAAATACTTCATCAACCTCTATCACCAACGGCGCGGCGGCCGGCGGCAGGAGGGCGAGAAGTCGCGGTTTCTCTACTTCGAGAAGGCATTCCACGGCCGGACGGTGTTCGCCTTGAACGTCACGCAGACCGGCGATCCCGTGGCAACGAAGGATTTTCACGGGCTGATTCCCGGCAACATTCAGGTGCCCTTCCCGGCCGTGAACAACTCCGAATCCGCGACGCAAAACCGCGCCCGGACGCACGACGCATTGCACACCATCGAACGGCTGCTCCGCCAATATGCGGGCGAAATCGTCGGCGTCGTGGTGGAACCCATCCAGGGCGCGGGCGGCCATCGCGCGGCCGAGCCGGAATTCTTTCGCGGCCTCAGCGAGCTGACGCATCAACACGGCGTGTTTCTCGGCTTTGACGAAGTGCAGACCGCGGGCGGCCCGACTGGCGATCTGTTCATGGTCGATCAACTCGACCTGCCGCATCCCCCGCAGGCCGTGGCCACGGCCAAAAAATTTGGCAACGGCGCCGTTTACATGCTTTACCCGATGGCAGACCACGGCGTGCTGGATTCAACCTGGGGCGGCGCGCTGGTGGACATGGTGCGGTTCGTGCAGGAGATGAGCATTGTCGAACGCGAAGGGTTGATTCCGGCGGCCCAACAGAACGGCGCGCGGCTGGCGGACGGCTTGCGCCGGCTGGCCGCGGCATTTCCGCAGCTCGTCGCGAACGTCCGCGGGCTGGGGCTGTATCAAGGTTTCTCGCTCGCCACGCCCGCGCTGCGCGACCAACTGGCGGACGACGCCTTGCAAAAGGAAAACCTGCTGCTGTTGCCCGCCGGCGCAAACAGCATCCGCACCCGGCCCAATCTGAGCGTGACCGCGGCGGACGTGGATTTGTTTCTGGAAATGCTCGCGCGCCGTCTCCAGGGGCTGCCGGGGTAAACATTTTCCATCCGTTACAAAACCGCAATAATTGTTACAACTTTCAGGTTTCAGTGCGGGTGATACGTGTCATTATTCGGCTGGATGGCAGCCAAAGGGCCAGCCAGCGGAACGTCATGAAGTCGTCCCTTGAACTTCAGCAATTCAACGCGACCCACGGTGCCGGAACCCGGAGGCATCTCCGGCACGGCCCGCGCGACGATTGCCCCGTTATCCCCGTTTCCCGGCTTCGCCTCTCCCCACCTCGCCTGCCTGGACGTTGAGCCTTTCCAAACAACGCAAACCCGGAATCCAAACAACGAACCCAGAACGCCATGAACAACCCGACTATCCAACGAAAACCCGTCTGTCCGGTCTTGCTGCCGCTGGCCGCGGCGGCACTGCTGCTGCCCGCCGCGCTGCAGGCCACACCGTATGCCTCCCAGCTCGCCAATGATGCCGGCACGGTTTCGTTCCGGCTGAATGAATCGGCCGATTCCGTGCTGGTGGTTTACACGAATTTGAGCGCCACCTTGGTGACCAACGACCTGGGAGCACTTCCTGCTGGACCGGTGACGAACGCCTTGGGTGTGCCGGGAACGTTTTCGGTGGTCGTGTCCAAGCAAGCCGGGGCCGGATATGCGTCCGGAACGGCGCTGCAAATCAGCAGCGACGCCAACAACACCATGCGGTTCAACAGCCCGCGCGGCGTGGCTGTAAATCAAAATCCGGCCAGCCCCTACTTTGGGCGCATTTACGTGGCCAATTCCGCGGCCGGATCCGCGGGCACCCGCACCTCAGTGGGCGATGGCATTTATGTGATCAACCCCGATTTTACCGATGCAGTCGGGCAGGGCAACGATCCGCGCACCGGCGGCATCACCACGTTCGACAGTGCCGACGGCACCGACAGCACACTGTCCCCGTGGCGGCTGGAAGTCGGCCAGGACGACCAGCTTTACATCGCGGATTACAGCTCCACGAACGGGACCATCTACGTGACCGATCCTGACGTGACCACCGGCACGAACATCCTCGCCGGCCTGGGTGCACCGGGTTCCGCCACCGCCTCCCCCAACCACGGTCGCATTGGCAGTTCAGTCATTGCCACCGGATCGCTGGGAACCGGCGATTTGACGCTCTACGCCATCGACACCGACACCACCACGACCAGTGACAACAGTCCCAATCACATCATGCGCTGGAACATTGGCTCGGGACCAGTGCCCGTGGACTTGACAGTGACGAATGTGGACAACCGCACCCTTTTGATTGACTCCGGCATCACGATGGACCTGGCCAAGGGACCGGACGGAAAATTCTACACATTGCAAAATCGCAGTGACGGATTCGAAGGCGGCATCTTTGTGGTGGATCCCTCTGTGGACGGCGGCCTGTTTGATCCGACTCCCGACGGCCTGTGGGACGAAGTCTATGATTCGCACGCCGACAGCGTCGGGGTTTACGGTCAAACGGTTGACATTCTTCGTCAATCGCGGGCGGTGGCCATCTCTCCGGACGGCCGATACATGGCTGTCGTGCGCGACTCGAGCGACACTTGGATTATTCCCCTGGTGGATGGCATCCCCAATCTGGCGGAACGCAAACTGGTCCCCACTGGCTCGGTGAATCTGGGGCGTGACGTTGCTTTTGATGCCGCAGGCAACCTCTACGTCGCCACGAGCGGCCACGCAGCGGTGCGCGTATTCTCGCCCGGCTACAAAACGATCGCCATCACGGGTTCTGCCGGCACATTCATCTACACCAACATTATCCCGGATACCACGGTGACCATCACGGGCAACATCACCAATGCCGCTGAACCGAACGTGAACGGCGAAATCGCATTCACCCGCACGGGCGGTGACACCACCCAGCCGTTGACCGTCAACTTCACCATCTCCGGCACCGCCAAACTGGGGGTGGATTACAGCACCAACAATCTCGCGACCTCGACCAACGCCAGCATCACCTTCCCGGCCAATGTTTCCTACCTGACCGTCCCCATCGTGGTGATCGACGACAACATCGGCGAGCCGACCGAAACCGCCATCTTTACCCTCGTTGGCACCACCAACTACATTGTCGGCGACAGCTCCAGCACCACGGTGTTCATCGACGACGATGGCGACCTCCCCAGTGTGAGCGTGGCCAGCGTGGGTCTGGGGTCAAACGAATTGCTGCCGGGCCGGCCGGCCAAGTTCAAGGTTTCCATCCCCGTGGCCAACGGCGTGGACATCTCCGTGAACATCGGGCTGAGCGGCACGGCCGTGAGCGGCGTGGATTACACCAATCCCGCCACCTTCTCCGTTCTGTTGCCGGCGGGCGCGACCACCACCAACTTCACGGTGACGCCCATCGACAATTCCACCATTGCGCCCGACAAGCTGATCATCGCCAGCGTGCTTGCCGGTTCCGGCTACACCAATGGCGGCGGCAGCATCAGCGCGACCAACACCCTGCGCAACGACGACCTGCCCTCCACTGGCGCTCCGTTGTTCTCGGACGACTTTGACACCGACACGTCGGGCAGCTGGACAGTGAAGACCTCCAACGGCGACAGCGACGCGGCCTTTGCCTTCGACTACAGCACGCTGGGCGTGCCCGCCGCCCCCCACAGCACAGGCACCACCAAGGGGCTGCGTTTGCGCGCCCACCTGGGCGCAGTGTCCTCGGCATCGGGCGTCGGGGCATCGCCCACCGGCCTGAACCTCCCCGGTGATTACCGGCTGCGTTTCGACCTGTGGATGAATTACAACGGCCCGATGCCCGGCGGTGGTTCCGGCAGCAGCGAATACTTCACGACAGGCCTTGGCGTGGACCCGAACCGGACCAATGTGGTTCTGGCCGCTTCCACCACGCTGCCGGGATCCACGGTCTTCTTCTCCGTGGACGGCGACGGCGGATTTGCCGAGGGAACCGGCGACTTCATCGCCCACACCAACGGCGTTCGCATCGCCGCCAGCGGCACGAACATTTATCCGGCTGGCGCGCGTGACAACTTCAATGCCTACTACGCTGAGTTCGGTGAACTCCCGGCCCCCGCGGAACAGCTCGCGCTGTATTCCAGCCAGACCGGGCTGGGCCAGATTGGTTCACTCTCGTTCTCCTGGCATGATGTGGTGATGACGAAGCAGGGCACGAATTATACGTGGACGGTCGATGGCTTGCGGATCGCCAACCTGGGCTATGTGAACGCAACGATTGGCAACAACTTCTCGCTCGGCTACCAGGACGTCAACACGAGCCTGGCCAATCCGTTGGACATGAACTTCGCCCTCGTGGACAACCTGCGCGTGGAACCGCTGGCCGCCCCGGCTCCGGTCATCACCGCAGTGTCGCTCATCGATGGCGGCGCCAATGTGCAAATTGACTTCACGGGCAGCACCTCCGACGTTGACACGGCGTTCGGGGTGCAGAGCGGCGCCGTGGTCACCGGCGTGACCAATGACGTCGCCGCCACCATCACCACCGTCAATCCGGGCCAGTTCCGGGCGGTGCTGCCGACCTCCGGTCCCATCCAGTTCTATCGCATCAAACGTTAATCAAACAGCGCGGCCCGGCCCCACAAAAGGGGCCGGGCCGCCGACCCCAATATGACTGTTCCAACCCTGTTCCGCCGTCGCGCCGCTCCCGCAAGAGGCTTCACTCTGATCGAGCTGCTGGTCGTCATCGCCATCATCGCCATTCTGGCCGCCATGCTCCTGCCGGCCTTGAGCAAGGCCAAAGTCAAAGCCGAGGGCATACGTTGTGTTTCCAATCTCAAGCAAATGCAATTGGGTTGGTTGCTTTACGCCGACGACAATAGTGAAAAAATGGTCGGCAATGCCCCTTCAGGGCTGCCAGCGGGCTTGGCAACGACTTATCCTTGGGTTAATACCGCCACGCTTGGGTGGGCAGGGGAAACCGCCAACACGAACTACGACATATTGAAGGTCGGTTTGTTATCGCCTTACATCAATGCAGGAGTTGCAATCTACCATTGTCCGAGCGACAAGGTTCCGTCCGACAACGGCCTTCGAGTGCGTAGTGTATCCATGAATGGACAAATGGGTATCTATTCGACTGGCGCACCATTTTTTTATTCTCCCCCGAATTATGGTTCGGGATATTTGACCTTTAAAAAGGTGACCGATTTGGGCAACGGATTTCCTGCGTCCGATGCGTTTGTATTCGCGGATGAGCATATCTACACAATCAATGACGCCTACATGCAAGTGTTCGGCCCGAGCAGCGGAAGTGTTTATGATTTCCCGGCCGACTATCACGGCGGAAGCGGTTGTTTTTCCTTTGCTGATGGACACGCGGAATTGCACAAGTGGAAAACGCCAGACTTCAATTTGCCCGTGGTGAAAGGATCTCGCGGTTCAGCAACCGGCACGGCCGTATCTGGCGGGGCCAACAATGTGGACCTGGTCTGGCTGTTATCACACGCTTCCATAAAGAAGTAGGTGAGCAGGCTTGGTTTTTGGAGTCACGACGCAAACCTCCGTTTTGAGGGTCAAAGGATCATTTTTATCGGGTGCGCTGATCATTTCTTTGGGTGTATCTTCCACCTTCGCCCAGCGCCCCCTGGGCATCGACGTTTCCAGCTATCAGGGTTCCAGCATTGACTGGGTGAGCGTCAAAACGTCGGGGGTTTCCTTTGCGTGGTGCAAGGCCACCGAGGGCGTCACCTTCGTTGACTCCACGTTCACCATCAACATGGCGAACGCCCGGGCCGCCGGGGTGCTGATTGGCGCGTATCATTTCGCCCGGCCGGATTTGCATCTCGGCCCGGCCGGCGCCGCGCAGGAGGCCACGAATTGCTGGAACGTCGTCAGCAACTACCTCAAGGGCGGCAACGCCTACCTCATGCCGGTGCTGGACATCGAGCAAAACCTGTCCGGCGCCACGCCCGCCTACACGAAGGCCACCCTGTCGCAGTGGGTGAACGCCTGGTGTTCGAACATCCTTCAGCGCGCAGCGGCGAACGGGGTGACGGTGACGCCGGTGGTTTACACCTACGTCTCCTACGCCTCCACCTGGCTGGATGGTTCCGTAACGCAGTGGCCGTTGTGGATGGCGCAATACCCGGCCAGCCCGAATCCGCAGACCGGCGCGCCGAGCAGCATCGCCCCGTGGAGTTCGTGGCGCGCGTGGCAATACAGTTCCACCGGCACCGTTCCGGGCGTGCCCGGCAATTGCGATCTGGATGTGTTCAACGGCACGATGGGAAGCCTCGCCGCGCTGGTCATCGGCGGCATCGCCCCGCCCGCCATCACGTCCGAACCGTCGGATCGTTTTGCCGATCCGGGCGGCACGCTCGCCTTGAGCGTCACGGCCGAAGGTGTCGCGCCGCTCCACTACCAGTGGCGCGCCCACGGCACGAACCTGCCCGGCGCGACGAATCGCGTGCTGACGCTCACCCCTCTGCAGCCGGCCGATGCCGGCCTGTATGCGGTCGTCGTCACCAACGCCGGCGGCAGCGTCACCAGCCGCCTCGCGCAGGTGACCATCAATCCGCCCTACGCGCCGGTGTTTGCCGATGATTTCGACGTGAACTCGGCGGCCAACTGGCGGCTGAACCGCGCTTCGACGGACAATCGCGCCACGTTCGCCTACAATTACGCGCCGCTCGGCATCCCTGCCGCCCCGCACGCCACCAACGGCAGCACGAAGGGCCTGCGCCTGGAGGCCAACCTCACGGCGGGCAACCCGGACGCACTGAGCCTCTCGCCCGTTGGACAGGCCTTTCCGCCGGTGTGCCGGCTGCGCTTCGATGTGTGGCTGAACGTCAACGGCCCGTTGCCGAACGGCGGCGCCGGCTCCACGCAGGCCATCACCGCGGGCGTGGGCACTTCGGGCGACCACGTCCAGTGGAATGCCGCCGCGTCCGGCGCCGACGGCGTGTGGTTCGCCGTGGATGGCGAAGGCGGCGTGGCCGACACCTCGACCGGCGTGGGAGATTTTCTGGCCGGCACCGGCACCAACACGCTGGGAGTGGCGAGCGGCGTTTATGCCGCCGGCACCGGCAGCACCGCCCGCGGCAATTTTGACGCGTATTACGGAAATGTCTTCCCCGGCGGCCAAACCGCGCCCGGCTGGCAGCAGACGAATTACCCGCAGCAAAGCGGCGCGCTCAGCGTGGGGACGATCGGATTTGCCTGGCGCGAGCTGATTGTCAGTCGCCATGGCGCAACGGTGGACTGGTTCATCGACGGCCTGCGGATGGCCAGCGTGACCAACGCGGCCCTGACGGCCAGCAACGTCTTCGTTGGTTACTGGGACCCGTTTGCCTCGCTCTCGGACAACACGAACCTCAGCTTTGGCCTGGTGGACAATCTGCGCGTCGAAGTGCCCGCGGTGGCGCCGCAATTCGTCACCCAGCCCGCGAACCAATGGGCGCAACCCGGCAGCAGCGCCACCTTCATCGCCAGCGCCACAGGTTTGCCGGCTCCCGCCTACCAATGGCGGCTGAACGGCACCAATCTCGCCGGCGCCACCGCCGCCACGCTGGTCGTGACCCATCTGACGGCTGCAAGCATCGGCAATTACTCGGTCGTCGTCAGCAACCTGGCGGGCGGGCAGGCGAGCACCAACGCTGCGCTCGCGCTCCAGGCCAGCACCCCGCCGCAACTGGAAGTGGCCGAAGCACCCGCGACCGACACGTTGCCGCTCCTCGCCGCCGCGGAAGTGGGTGTCACTTACACGTTGGAAACCTCCACCAATCTGATCACGTGGGAGACCGTGACCAACGTCGTGGCGACGGGCCCGACGCTTTCGTTCACGCCGCCGTTCGCCCCAAGCGATGCACAACGATTTTACCGCCTCCGTTCCGGACCATGAAACATCGCCTGATTACCCTGCTCGGCTTGTGCCCGCTTTTGCTGGGCGCGGCCGAATCGCCGCGCCAGTTTGTCGGCTGGACGCACTTTGAAGCCTTCGAACGCGGCACCAACGCCGCCGGAGAAGTGACGTGGCTGTCTCCCCGCACGACCTGCCGGCCCGCGGATGAATTCGTCAGTTCGTGGAACGCCAGTCTCCCCAGCAACGGCTGGCTGAACGTCGAGCTGCGGGCATTTCACAATGACACGCCCACCAGGTTTTACGCCCTTGGCCATTGGTCGTTGAATCCGGCACAGCACCCGCGCGAAAGCATCCCCGGCCAGCAGGACGCGGACGGCGACGTGGACACGGACACGCTGCAGCTCCGGGCACCGGCGAACGCCTTCCAGTTCCGGCTCACCTTCGGCGCAACCACCAACGTAGCGCCGTTGAAACTGCTGGCGGTGTCGCTTATCAACACCCGGCTGACGGTCAAGCCGCGGGCGTCGTTGCGTTCCGTATGGGGCCAATACCTCACGGTCCCCGAACGGTCGCAGCATGATTACGCCGAAGGCGGCGGCTGGTGCAGTCCCACCACGGTCACGATGTTGCTGGGGTTCTGGGCGGCGAAACTGCACCGGTCCGACCTGTTGTTCACCGTGCCGGACGTGGCCCACGCCATTTACGACGCCACGTGGAAGGGCACGGGCAACTGGTCGTTCAACATGGCGTTCGCCGGCGAACCCGCCGGCCTGCGCGCCTGCGTGACGCGGTTCGACGACGTGCGTGAGCTGGAGGAATGGATCGCCCACGGCTACCCCGTCGGCGTTTCCATCTGCTACGACCGCCTGCGCGATGTCGGCCCCGGCCCGAACGGACATCTCATGGTGGTGGCGGGCTTCACGAAGACTGGCGACGTGGTGTTCAACGACCCGGCGGGGCGGAAGGATGTTCGCCGGGTGTTTTCACGCGAACGATTCCTCTACGCGTGGAACTATTCCAAGAACACGGTGTATCTCGTCTATCCGGAAGGCGCGGTCCTGCCGCCCGATCGATTCGGCCACTGGAGCTTGAACCCGTGACCGCGCCGCGCGAAAAGCCGACGAACACCAACCGTCATTCCCGTTGCGCCACGCCGCGCAGAAAACCGCGCGCGGAGGTTGTTGCCGGCCCCAGGCGCGCCGTGATCCACTGCACCGTGCCGGCCTCGTTCGTTCCCAGCGGTTCGATGTAGTTCGTGCCGCTGAACCACTGCTGCAAATCTGGCGACCATTCGAGTTGGAAGCTGACATCCGTTGCCGTCTTGGCACGCGGGCAGGTGACCTGCAAGGAGCTGTTGGTGAGAGTGAGACGCAGCGGGTTGGAGCCGGCCGCCTTGGGCGAGGAACCCAGCGCGTATTCCAACAGATTGGGCAGGCCATCGTGGTCCGGATCGGCGTCGTCGCCACCGACGGCGGGATCGCTGGTTTCACCGGCGGTAAAATTGGCAAAACGCCAGGCGTCCACCGGCCGGTCATGAATCACTACGGTGGCATTCGACAGCGAGGTGAGCGTGGAGCCCGCCGCCGGCACGAGTGAGAGCGCAACGGTTTCATCCCCTTCCACCAGCGTGTCCACCAGCGGCGTGATGAAAAGATTGGTGGCCCCGGCCCCGGCCGCCAGCGTGACACTCCCCGGCAGCGGCAGATAATCCAGGCCCGCCGCGGCCGAACCGCCGACGGCATAATTCACGGTAAGCGCGGCGCTCGTGTCGCCGCTGCGCACGATGGCCAAACGACCCGGATCATCGCCGAATTCGCCGGCGTTCGAGTCGCTGGCCATGAGGTCCACTGCCGGCAGGGCATTCGTGGGCGCCGCCGCGCCCAGCCCGAGGAAGCGAATGCCGTCCGCAATGCAATAGCTGCCCGCGGCGGTGTTGTCGTTGCGGATGATCACCTTCCCGCTCGTGCCGGCGTTGAAGTTGGTGGTGAGCAGCTTAAACCAGCCGCCGCTGGAAACGCGCTGGTTGACCAGAATGCGGTTCGTGCCGGCGGCATGGATGATGTCGTAGGGCGTGTTCGTGGCGCGGTTGGAGGCTTCGACCCACCAGGCATAAACCTCATAAACTCCGTTCGTCGGCAACGTCGGCGTGTAGCTGATCCACTTCGTGCCCTTGCCCGCCGCGCCGTCGTGCCAGTAGTCGCCGTTCCAACCGCCGGCGTTCGCGCCCGCCGTCCAACCGCCGGAATTCACCGTGCCGGGACCGCCCTGGTCCAGGATGATGCCATTCGTGGACGAGGCCGCGCTGCTCCAGGTCAACAACTGCCCGTCGGCCCGCAATTGCGCGGCAAGGCGGGCGTAGTCGAGCTGCTGCACCGGCACATGATCGTCAATCGCCAGCGCCGCCGCCACGCCTGCGGCATGGCTGGTCATCATGAACACCGGTTCCATGCGGCACGAGGCAAAGGCCACGTGGCTGGCGGAGAGCGCAAACGTGCAGAACACGTTCTGGCACTCGTTGCTGCGCGGGACGATGGCGCGGTAGCTGATGGGATAAGGAAACGGCGGCGTGCCGCCGATGCTGCCTTCCCAGCGGGAGAAGCCACTGGCCGCCACACGTTGCACGCCGTGCGAATCAATGTTGTAACGCGCCAGACAGATGCCGTCAGGCGCCGTGAGGCGCGCCTCGCAGTTGGACTGGGTCATCACGTAGTCGCCGAACATGCGGCGCGCCTCGCGCACGTAAATCTGCCAGGGCCAGCCGCCGTTGTCCGTGAATTCATCCGCCGCCAGGCCCCACGACTGCATCTCCGCGTTGAGATTGAAGGGGATGTTGGTGCTCGTGGCGAAGAAGTAGAGCAATCCGCGCACGTAATTCTCGTGCGCGGCCCGCAACGTCTCCCGGCCCGCGTAGGTGTTTGTGGCCCACGTGTAATTGTAGCCCACGTAGTCGGGGAGATTTCGCCGTTTGCATTGACGTCGGTTTTGCCGTTGGGAATAAGGGTCTGGAGGTCGAGCAACTGGTTGAGCGACACCGCGCCATCCGCCGCGACGCGCGCCGCCACGTAGCGCCGGACGAGCTCGTAATCCGCCTCGGCGTAGCCCGGCGGCGGCGCGATTGGAATTTTGTTCGTGGGATTTTGCGTCAGGCACAGGCGGTAATTGTAAGCCTGCAACCGGCGATCGCCCTGGCCGAAGCCCGCCGCGACGTTTGTGTTCACGAGCGGCAGGAGTCCGCTCGCCGGATTGCCCGGCACCACATACGGGTCGTAATTGTAAGTGCCGCCCGGCGGGCGCACGCCGGCCAGTGATTCGTTATACACGTTGGTGCCCTCGCGGCCCCAGGTGAACGTCACCCCCGCCGCCGCCATCAGGTCGCCTTCGTAGGTCGTATCAATGAATTCCTGCGCGCGAAAAATGGTCCCGTCGGCCATCGTGATCTGCGTGAGCCGGTTGCTCGTGAGCGTCGCCCCGGCCAGCGATTCGTCCCAGTAAACCGGAACCCCCGCCTCGCCGAGCATCTGGTTGAAGACGTTCTCCGCGACATGCGGTTCGAACCAGATGACGAGATTGGTCGAGCCGTAGGCCGCGCCGACGCGCTGATAAAACTCCCGCGCAATCCCGCCGAGGTAACGTGTGTCATTGCCCGGGCCAATGTCCGTCACCCCCAGCCCGCTGGCGCTCATGCCGCCGACGTGATGGTTGAGCGACACGAGCACGACGGATTTTCCGAGGCGCGCCGCCGCCACAGCCGCGGCCACCCCGCCGGACGTGCCGCCGTAAACGCAGACGTCACTTTCCACCACCGGCGCTGCCGCCGCCGCGACGGCCCACGCTGCGCCCAGCACCAGCGACATCAGGAACCGCAGCCGGTTCCTGCGCTGGACAAGGCGGTTCAAATCGCCCCCGCCTCGGCCGGCCACTCCAGCCGCACGCCGTCCTCGCGCAGCAACTTTTGAAAGTCACCGCGCAAGGCGGCCTGGCGCCAGACTTCGCGGGGCATCTTCCGGCGCGCAACGCAGAAGGCTGCCAACGCGCCGGCCGCTTCGCCAACATTCCATTCGATGGGATGCAGCCGGAAACAGCCATTGGTCAGGTGCGTGACGCCGAGATTTTTGCAGGCGGGCAGCAGGTTTTCGACCCGGCGCGGCAGCAGGCTGCCCAGCGGAATCTGGAACGGCAACGTGCTGCCGAAATGGCCATGGTCACCGGTCGTCGTGATGTGCAGGTCCATCCAGTAACTGCCGATGCCGACGGAATCAGGAAACGGGGTGGCGTGCACTTCCGTTTTGCTCAGGCCTGTTTCCTTCATGCGCGCCTCGGTGGTGACGTGCTGTTCGAGCACGGTGAACTCGGCCTTGATGCGCCGGCCTTCGCGGATGTAGGGATACTTGGCCAGGCCGTCCTCGGTGCCCACGATGTCGGGGCGCAGACGCAGGCCCTTCCAGCCCGTGCCGCCGTCCGGGCGCGGCGCCTCGGTTTGCAGCCAGTAGATGAGCGACCGGCTGAGCTGCCTGGCCGCAGCCAGTTGTTGCGCCGCCGCTTCCGGGCTGACATCCGTGATCAAGCCAAACGCGTAGTCATTCTGCGGCCAGTTCACGATGGTCATGTCGCCGCGATAAAAACCGGGCTTGAACAAATCGCGGTCGGCAATGCGGCGATAGGTCCAGAAGCCCTTGCGTTGTTCGGGATCAAAGCCGAATTTGCGCGTGTCCGCCGCCTCGAAACTGACGAGATGATACGGCGTGCCGTCCTTGTCCTTCAGCGTGAAGTCCCGCCAGTGCGCGTAATCCGCCGGCCGGTCAATCGTGTGATCCTCGCCCGCCACGTAATCGAGCACAAAACAATACGTGAACCCCTGAAGATTGTCGGGCTCAGCCTTCGCCTTGGCGTGCGGCTCGCCGGTTTCCGCCTGCGCCTCGGCGCCGAGCGCATACTCCGTCCCGGTCAGGGGCAGCAAATCGCCCTGCTCCGTGGCGTCGGCAAAATACGGCGCGCGCAACACCCGTTCCTGCCCGGACACCGCGCTGACCACGCGAATCGCCCGCACGTAATCGCCGTCCACTTCGGCGGCCACGGCACGGTGGCGGAGGAGGATTTGCACCTGGCCGTTGCCCAGATACGGCGCGAGCATTTCGTAAAGGACGGCCAGCCCGACGCGGGGTTCGCAGCCAATGCGCGACACCCAGCAGTTGCCGGGATTCAGAAATTTTTCCGCCCGGGCCTTGTCCGTCAGCGGGTAATTGCGGCGATAGTATTCACGCATGCCGGTGCGCAGTGCCTGATAACTGCGCGTGCCGCCGAACGTTTCAATCCACTTGTTCTCGTCCGGCGGAACCACCTGCTGCGTGAGCTGGCCGCCAATCCAATCGGTTTCCTCGGTCATGATGACCCGCAGGCCGTTGCGCGCGGCCGCCAGGGCCGCGGCGCAACCGCCAAAGCCGCCGCCGATGATGACCAGGTCCGCCGCCATTTCCGCAACGCGACGCGCCGGGCGGGCAACGCGCGGCGGGGCGGTCTCCTCCGCGCGCAGCACCGGTGCGACGACCAGCGCCACGGGTGCCGCGAGCCCGAGGGTTTTGAGAAAGTCGCGCCGGACAAGTTTGTTTGCCATAGCTTTTGTTCGGTCTGGTTCGCTTGGGAATGTCTGCCCACGAAGGGCGGCCGGGGGCCGGGCATTAGGCCGCGCCAGGCGAATGGAGCCAGGGCATCCGGCGGAGCCTCAGAACATCACGGATTCAGGCCTTGCCCATGGTGCGCAAGGCGTCGAGCGTGCGACGCACCGTGTCGAGCGGCGCGCGGCTGCTTTCATGTTCGACGACATACCATTGCGTGCCGCCCTTGGTTTCGCACCAGGCGAAAACGGCGGGCCAGTTGATTTTGTCCTCGCCGATGATGGCTTCGGGTCCGCCCCCGTTGGGCTTGAGGTGGATGGACAGGCAGCGACCGGGGTAACGGTGCAGGACGGCGACGGGATCCGCCCCGCCGTCGCAGCAGTTGCTGGTGTCGAGCTGCATCACCACGTCGCGGTTCGTGTTGCCGAAGAAAATGTCCCACGCGGGCTCGCCTTCGACCGGCTTGAAGTCATTCGCGTGCGCGTGATAGCCGATGTGCATGCCGAGCGGCTTGAGCCGGGCCGCGAGTTCGTTGAACTGCCGCACGTGGGCGAGCCATTCCTGCCGCGTCCGGCCGCTCATGTTCGGCACGATGAGGAACCGGTTGCCGAGGATCTGGTTGAACTCGATGGTGGCCTCGAGTTTGTCCGGTAGAATCGTGTCATAAGGCGTGTGCGTGCCGCACGCCACGAGCCCGTGGTCGTCGAGCATCTTGCGGATTTCCGGCGCCGAATAATTCCAGTAGCCTGCGAACTCCACGCCCCGGTAACCCATCTGCCCCGCCGCGGCGAGGGTGCCGGGAAAGTCCGCCTTGCAGGCCTCGCGCACGGAGTAAAGCTGCAAGCCCACGGGGATTTTTGCGGACCGCCGCGCCGGGGCTGCGCAACCGGCCAGCCCCGCGCCCAGCGCGAGGCCGGCGGTGCCCGCGGCCGTGCGGGCGATAAATTCACGGCGGTTCAAATGCGACGGCAAGTTGTCTTCGTTCATGGCGTGTCAGGGGACGAGGTTAATTGGAATGTTCAGGCGTGCCGCAGGTAGGGCAACTGCCACGGTTTGCGATACTGCACGCTGACCAGGTGTTCGGCCGCGTGATCACCCACCACTTTTTCCGCGGTGGCATCCCACACGACCTTGTGGCCGGTGCGATACGCGATGTTGCCCAGATGCGCCAGCGTGGAAACGCGATGGCCGAGCTCGAGATTCAACACGGGTTGCTGGCGGGACTTCACGCAATCGAGAAAATTCCGCACGTGCAGCGGATGCGGGTCGCCGCTGCCGGGATGTTTGGCCGACTCAAGCTTCTCGCTCTTGCGCTCGGCAATCAGCTCCCAGCCCTGGTCATTCAGGATGATGGTGCCTTCCTTGCCCACCCACTCGATGCCCCAGGAACGCCCGTTCAGGCCGTTGTTCAAACCGGCGCGATGCTCCCACACCATCTGGCAGGTCGGGAATTCATAGACGGTGACCTGCGAATCCGGCGTTTCCGAATCATCGTCGAACACAAATTTGCCGCCGGCGGAAAACACCCCCTTGGGCGCGTCATCGTTCATGCCCATCTGCATCATGTTGATGAGGTGCACGCCCCAGTCGGTCATGAGGCCGCCCGCGTAATCCCAGAACCAGCGGAAGTTGAAGTGAAACCGGTTCGGATTGAAGGGGCGTTTGGGCGCCGGACCGAGCCAGAAGTCGTAATCCACGCCGGCGGGCGGCGGACAGTCCGGCTTGTGCCCGATGGACGGCAGCCAGTCGAGGTAGGCCCAGCCGCGCACGAGGCTGACGTTGCCGAGCTGGCCCGAACGCGCCATGGCGGCCGCCTCGATGATGTGCTTGCAACTGCGCCACTGCGAACCCATCTGCACGATGCGATTGTGGCGCCGGGAGGCTTCGAGCATCGCGCGGCCCTCGGCAATGGTCTTGGCGAGGGGCTTTTCCACATAGACATCCTTGCCGGCCTGGCACGCCAGCACCATGGGCAGCGCGTGCCAGTGATCCGGCGTGGCGACGAGCACGGCGTCCACGTCCTTGCGGTCCAGCACCCGCCGGAAATCCTTCACCGTTTCGGGCGCCTTGCGGTTGGCCTTGGCGCACAACTCACGGCCCTTGGCCAGTCGCTCGTCATCCAGGTCGCAAATCACCACGCACTCGACCTCGGAGTTCGAGAGGAAGTCCCGCAAATCCACCTGCCCCATGCCACCGCAGCCGATGACGCCGAGGTGGATTTTCTCGCTCGCGGCGGGTTCATCCGCGCGGGCGGAACGAATGAAAGGAAACGTGGCGCCCGTGGCAGCCACGGTGGCCAGGGCGGTTTGGCCGAGGAATCTTCTGCGGGTGATTTCAGACATATAGTTTTCTCTCCACTGGTTGACTGCACCAAAACCAACTTCTGTGAGGCCGGGAATTTGCCTCGCGTTTGTGAACCCCCGCGCCAGACGGCGGGTTAGTTTGTCGGGGGCGCGAGGGTCATCAGGTAAGCGTAGTCCTTGTCCTGTGCCGCGCCGCCGGAAGGGGCATTGAAGGCCGGGCCGGTGGAGCCGCCGCCGTTATCGGCGATCTGATTGGCGGCCGGAAGCCAGCGAGACTGCCACCGGTGCGCCTCGGCGTGCCCGTCGGCAAATCCGATCGTGCCGCTGTTATTGTGCCGGTTGCTCGGCACGTTCCAGTAGATTGTCGAGTCCTGCACAAACACCCCGATCACGTTGTTGTCGATGCTGTTGGCCGCCTCCTCAAAGAACATGGCCGCGCGGACGGGCGTGGGGTTGAGCATGGCGGAGAATTTCTTGTAGCTGGCCTTTGCGTAGGGATTACTGTAGTCGCCTGAGTCGGCCCAGTTCATTCCGGTGGAAATGGAATAACTGCGGTAACGGGGCACCTTCGTAAAGGCACCAATCAAAGTTTTATCTCCCGGGCATCGATAAATGGCCGTCGATTTGTTGTATTGGAACAGGACGCCGTTCTGGGCCGCCAGGTCCGTTGTATCCATGCGCGCATTGCCCGAATACCCGGCCCCGGCGCTGACCCACGCTTTGGGACCGCAGGCAGCGTTGCCCTGCGACTCGTTGTTCACGACCTGATCTTCGTTGTCTCCGGCATACATCACCGCGCACAACATCAACTGCTTCATATTGCTGACACAGTTGATCGTGTAAGCCTTTTCTTTGGCCTTTGACAGCGCCGGCAACAACATCGCCGCCAGGATGGCAATGATGGCGATGACGACGAGAAGTTCGATCAACGTAAAAGCTTTTCGGGGGCGTTCAGGGTTCGGAATGTGCATGGGTCGGGGGAGACAGTGTCCGGGAATGCGGGACCTGATCGCAATAGATTGACGCGGGGTTCTCATGGTTGCGTTCGGTCTGGGTTGTTTGATTTACGGACGCATCATTCCACACGCCACTTCTGCTTAAAGGGAAAAGTTGTAGCTTTTATTTCGATTTTGTAACAGTCCATCTGAGGTCGTTTCTCATGGACGCCCGGTAAATGCAGAAGGCATCCTGAAGTTCGTTGCAAAATTCACCATGCGGCTCCTTTTCCATCAACCCTTTGGACGCGCCACCCTCTGCGGGCTGGCCGCGCTGGTCGTGCTCCTGCCCGGACTGACCGCCGGCGCCCCCGCAGGCACGCCGTGGCGCGGCGTCCACTTCTGGCTGGACAGCAATGCGCACGCGCAGGAGCTGTTGCACGCCTTGCCAGCGCTGGCGACGAACGGCGTGAACCGCCTGGTGCTGGAGGTCAATTACAGCTACGAATTCAAGGCCCATCCCGAGCTGCGCCAGCCCCACTACATCCGGCAGGCGACCGCCCGGCAGCTCAGCCAGGCCGCGGCCACACTCGGCATCGAGCTCATCCCGGAGTTGAACTGCCTGGGGCACCAGTCCTTCGGCCGCCGGGTGGAGCCGCTGCTGCGCGTGCATCCGGAATTCAACGAAACTCCCGGGCTCACGCCCACCAATCACGGTGTTTACTGCCTGAGCTGGTGCCCGCGCGCTCCGGGACTCGACGCCATTGTGTTTTCGCTGCTGGATGATCTGGCGGACGGCTTTCAAGCCCGGGCCCTGCACGTGGGCCTGGATGAAGTTTATCTGATCGGCGCCGCCGAATGCCCGCGTTGCCGCGGCCGGGATCCGGCCCGGCTTTTTGCGGACCAGGTGCAACGGCTCCACGACCACCTCGTCCGCGACCGCAAGCTGACCATGCTCATGTGGGCGGATCGCGTCATTGGCCCGAAGTATCAAGGCTGGTCGGAGTATGACCGCGCGGAGAATGATCTGAGCCCGGCGATTGATTGGATTCCGAAGGACATCATCCAATGTGACTGGCATTACGCCCAGCGGGCAACGTATCCCTCAATTCCGTTCCTGGCCGGCAAGGGATTCCGGGTCTGGCCGGCCGGCCTTCAGCCCGTGGCAGCCGCCCAGGCGCTGAGCGGCTACGCGCGGAGCCTCAATGAACCGCAGGTGCTCGGTTATCTCGCCACGACGTGGAATGAAACGAGCATCACCAACGCCGCCAACTGGCCGCCCATTCGCGAGGTCTTGCCGGCGTGGCGGACGCAATGAAACCGGACCGCGCCGGCCTCACAAATCGTTCCGTTTGCGAATCCCGGCGGCATGGCCATCGAGGTAAAGCCGGTTCCAATAGGAATCGCCATGAACGGGCTTGGCCGGCAGCCCATAGCTCGGCAGATAGGCCACCGTCTGGTCCAGATCCATTGACATCCACGCATCGGAGGGCCGGGGAATGGCGCTCAATTTCGACGGCGCCACGGCCTGCGCAATCGGCGCCGCGCTCGAATTCCAGCGGCCAAACGGATACAGCAGGACATCCGTCGGCGAGTTGGTGATGGCCTGGTTGATGGCGTAGCTGAAAATGTTCGTGCCGCGGGTGGCCTGGGCGAAGGAGGCGCATATCGCGACTTCGCCGGTGCTGTATTGACCCGAGTTCGGCGCCGGCTGCGGAATGGACAGATACGGCGCCAGATACCCCACGAGTTCGACCGGGCCCTTCTCGATGGAACCGCCAATGTTCCGGTCGGTGACGTAAAATCGCTTGCTGATGACCAGTCCGCACGGGCCGGGCAGACGGTCATCGTGGTCGCCCAGATACATCTGCGTGGCGAGGCCGATTTGCTTCAGGTTGTTGATGCACTTGATGCGGTAGGCCTTCTCCTTGGCCGCCGCCAGCGCGGGCAGCAGCAGGGCGGCCAGGATGGCGATGATGGCAATGACGACCAGCAGTTCAATCAGCGTGAACGCCAGCCGGCGCGCACGAATGTTGGCCGAAAGAGGCAGCAGGGCTTTCATGACAGGTTTGGTTGAAATTAACATGGGTCATTGACGGACGCGATAGAAGCCCCGGCCGCTGTTCGTCGCTGCCGCGTCGATGAATTCCAGCGCGCCGTTCGTGTTGAATAAATTCGTGCGCTCCTCCCAGAACGGCAGGCTCGGGGCGAAATCCAGCCACACCAACCGCCCCGCCTCGCCCACGATGGCCAGCTGCATCCGGCCGTCCGGCAGGCGGGTGATGGCCCGGATTTGCGGCGGGGCGGGCGGCAGAATCCGCAGCGCCAGCAGGCCGTTGTTGGAATCAAGCGCATAGACGCAATCGCCGTTGAAATCCACGGCGCCGGTGGCATTCGCGTTAGCGTTGTCGGTGGCGAACGGTTGCGTGGCCAGCAGCACCGGCACGTTGTTGGACAATTCGTAAAGTTGAAAGGTGTCCGGCGTGTCGACGGCCACCCCACCGACCAGTCCGGCCGCCGGCTCGACGCCAATGGCCGTCACGGTGCCGGCCACCGCCGGGCTGCCGGTCGTTTGCACGACGGTTCCCGTGCCGGCCGCGAGGTCAAAGGCGATTTGACGCAGGGGCTGGCCGCTGGCCTTGCCCCAAAAGGTATCGCCTGCGCCAAAGGCGATGCCCAGACCGAACATGCCGTTGGTGCCACCGCTGACGGTCAGCGGATGCGGGACAAACGTGGTTCCGTCCGCTGTCGTGAACAACCCGGCGTTGGTGCCGTTGCGCGAGCCGATCAGAATCTGGGTGTTGGTTCCCGCCCCGCGCACCGCGAACGTGTCGCCCCAGCGTTCGACCAAAGCCGGCACCGGGTTTCCCGAAAACGCCACCGTGGGCGCCGTCCCGGGCGCGTCATCCGCCCAACGGTAAAGGCGAAACGCCGTGGTCGAGCCGTCCAGCGTCAGGTTCCCGACATACACGGCGCCGTCATCCGCCGCCCCGATCATGTTCACCGCAAACGTGCCGCCCGCGATGAGTCCAACACCGTTGTCGAGCACGTGCAGATCCACACCGTTGGCGGCGTCCAAAACGTGCACGGTGTTTGACCCCGTCCGGCTCACGAGCAACAGCCGGCCGCTGACCGGATTGCCGGCGAGGCCGCGCTGGCTGCTGTCGGTCGAGCTCAAATAAGGTCGCGCCCCAGGCGCCACCGTCCACAACGGCAGCAGGCGGGCCGCAGGCGGCGGCACGAGCACCACCAAGGTGGCCACCTGGCTGGTCACCGCGCCGAATGGATTGGAGACGGCCACGGAGTAATCACCCGCGTCCTCCCCGCTCACCGCCGCCAGGCTGAAGCTGCTGTTCGTGGCGCCGGGCAGGGTGTTGTCCGCCTTGCGCCACTGGTAACTGAGCGGCGCCGGACCGGAAGCGGACACGCTGAACGTGGCGGGCGTGCCGGCGTAATTCGTCCGGCTCTCGGGCTGACCGACAATCGCCGGCAAATTTTGCAATGTCAGTTCCAGGTCGCGAGTAGCCACGACGCCGGCGGTGACCGTAACCTGATTGGAAGCCGGGGCATAACCGGAAAACGCCGCCTGCACCGTGTAAGTTCCCGGCGGCAAATCCACGAAGCCATAAAAGCCCGTGGCGTCGTTCGTCTGCACGCGTGTCACCGGTCCGGTCACGGTAACCACCGCGCCGTCGAGGCCGTTGGTCAGATTGTCGTTGTAAATGGTGCCTTTCAGATGACCGGTCGTGGGCGCGGTTTTCCACGGCATGACCGGGATCGTCGCGGTTTGCGCGTAGAGCGGCGGGGTCACCGGATCGTAGGCTGACGGATTGACAAGCGCGTCGAGAAAGGCGGCGCGCGCGACGCCGTCCTTGTTGGTGACGCGATACGAATAGCCCGCGCTGCCGCTGGCCGAATGGCCCGCCGACGAGGCGGTCCGCGTGAAGCGCAGTTGCGCAATCGCATCAACCGCGGCGTTCAGGTAGAGGCCCGGGCCGATCAACGCCTGGCGGTTGTATTGGTTGTCCTTGGTGAAGTTGTTCCAGTTCGTCCATGCCTGCGTGTAGGCGCCGGCCTGGTCGAAATACGTCATCGGGACGTTGAGATCCAAAATTCCCTCCTCCAGCCAGCCACGCCAATCCTGCAACACGGTGTTCCACGCGGCGGATGAGGCATACCACGTGGCGACGCTGGTGGGGCCCGGCGACCACGTGATCGTGTCGGCGGAAATCTTCAGTCCGGGCTTCAACGCGATGGCGTTCAAATAGATTTTGCGCAGCAGGCCGGTGACCTGGTCGCGGCGAAACTGCTGCCACACCGGATCGGCGGGCGCCGGTTGCCCGGTGCGGCCAAAGCGCTGGTTGAAACGCGCCACGGTGACGGGATTGTAGCCTTCGTCCAGGCTGGAATAGCGGATGTAATCGAAGTTCAACCCGTCCACGTCGTAGTTGCTGACGATGTCCATGCAGACGTTGAACGTGTGACGCTGCACTTCTGGATGTCCCGGATCGAACGTGTATTCGTTTCCAATCAGCGTGTTGCCATTTACATCGCGCAACAGCCAGTCGGGATGCAGATTCAACGGATGCGTCGGATCGGCCGGCAGGTTCGTGCCCTGCCAGATGTGGTAGGTGACGATCCACGCATGCACTTCGAGACGCTGGCCGAAATTCGGGTTGTGACACTTGGCAATCAAATCCGCCAGCGGGTCAAAACTGGCGGGCGTCACACTCGCATTCTTGGGTTCAAAGTGACTGTTGTAAAACGCGTCGCCCCGCCGGCGCACCTGCGCGAACACCGTGTTCAGATGGCCCCGGCGAAAGTCGTTGGTCAGCGTGTTGACCTCGGTCGCCGAGCGAAATCCAGCGCCCCAGGCATCGACCCACAACGCCCGGTATTCGTTCGTTTGCGCACGCAGACCCGGCGCAGCAAAATGCACCGCGAGACCGAGCGCGGCCGCGAACAGCCTTGCTCCACCAGCCCGGACGGCGCCCGAAGCGCTGCGGCCTGGCGGCCGCAGCGCTTCGGGTTGCACTTGGTTCATCCGCCGACGCACACCGTTTACCGGCGGAGGCGGAAGAAGATCTGGCTGGCGCCGGAGTTCGTATAAGGACTCGTGGCGCCCAGCACGTCATTGTAGGGACCGGTAACGGCCGTCGCAGATTGCAGCACGCCCGGACCGTTCCACGACACCACGCCGCCCTGCACCGTGGAATCAATGAACAGCCGCGGGCCATACGACAGCGCAATCAGACCGTTGTTGGAGTCGAGCGCGAAGATGCGGCCGCGGGCCGTATCCACGGCGACCGCGCCGGTGCCATTGGCATTCGCGTTGTTGGAGCCGAAGACCTCGCGGTCCACCTGCACCGCCACCGGTTCGCCGGCGCTCACGTCCCACAGCGAAAGGTTCTGCGGCGTTTCGCCATAACCCACGGTGACCACCAGCCCGTTGGCGCTGTCCACGCCGAGCGGCGCCTGGGTGGTGGGCAGGTTGGTGTAAGTCGCCACGACCTGCGCCGTCCAGGTGTTCGTGTCAAACGCCACCTGACGCAGGTTGAAGCCGGACGATTTCGCCCAGAAGGTGTTGCCGGCGCCAAAGGCCAGGCCCAGGCCCGCAAAGCCGTTGGCCTGCGCGTCGGGAGGCAGGTTTTCCACCGCGATGACGTTGGGCGAGAAGTAATAGCCATCCGCGGTTGTGAACAACACCAGATTGGTGCCCGTGCGGACCGAACAAAGGATTTCCGTGTCCACGCCCGCACCGCGCACGGCCATCGTGTCGCCCAGCCGGCCGATACCGGGGTTCCCCAAGTAAGCCTGGGTCACGAAGGAGAGCGGATCGGCATTCTGCCACCGATAGATGGTGAAGGAATCCGAGGTGCCGTTCAGCAGCAGGTTGCCGACATACACGGCGCCGTCGTCTGCCACGCCGCACATGTTGATCGGCAGAATTCCGGGCGGCGGCGGATTGGGCGGATACAGGAAGCTGACGTCCAGCACGCCGACATCGGCGCCGGTATCCGCGTCCAGCAGGTAAACGGCGTTTGAGGGTGAACGGCTCACCACCACCACCACGTTGGAAACCGCGTCGTAGGCAATGCCCCGCTGCGTGTCACCGGTGGTCAGGTAATCCCGGCTCCCGGGCGCGAGCGTCCAGAGATTTGACGCCACATTCGAGTAATTGCCCGGCAGGATGTTCAATGCGGCCACGCCGCTGGTGGCGGAACCGTAGGCGTTGGTGACGATGACGAAGTAGTTGCCGGCGTTACTGGTCTGCAAGGCCGGAATCGCGTAGCTGTTGGTCGTGGCCCCGCCGATGACGTTGGTGGTGCCGTTGTCGAAATACCACTGGTAGGACAACGGATCGGTGCCGCTGGCCACGACGCTCAGATTGACCGGATAACCGGCCACGTAAGTTCCCCCCCCGGAGGCGCTGCCCACGGTAGGCGGCGTATTCGTGACAATGCCGGTGAGTTGAAAGACCGACAGGCCGTTGTTGGGTTCGCCGAACACCCAGCGATCATTGTTCATGTCCACCAGTCCAAGGGCGTTGCCATTCGCGGAATACGGCGTGGGCAGCGGCTGATCGAGCACCACAAGGGCGGAATTGGCCGGCAGCAGCTGCAGGATTTTGGCGCGATGCGTCAGGTTGTTGGTGGCGGAACTGGTTGACGTGGTCACGGTCGCAATCAGTTTGAGGCCGTTGGTTTCGTAATACTTCAGGCCGTTGTTTGCCGACTGGTCCATGTCAAACGCGCGGGCGATGCTTGACGTCTGCGCCACAGGATCATAAGCCACCCGATAAACGCTCTTGCCGTTTGCGGCCTTGACGTAGAGCGCGTCATTGGTCGCTTCAAAAGTCACTCCGCCGCCCACAACGTTCGCGTTGGTCACATAAATGGACGTCGGCGTGAAATTGGTGGCCATGGCATCGGTGGCCTTGAACAGGACGAAATTAGTGGTGATGGCCGTGCCGGAGCCGTTGCCCACCAGCACAATCTCGGTGCCGGCGCCGCTGCCGCGCAAATCCATGTAGTCGCCCAGCCGGGCCGGGAACGACGTGCCGGCACCGCTGTCATACACCACCAACGGCGGTGTGCTGAAATCTGTGTCCGACTCCCAACGGTAGATCAACAAACGCGAGGCTGCTGAGCCCGACAGGTTGCAGGCGTAAACATGCCCGTCATCCGAGACCCGCGTGCCGATCAAGGCCAGGGTGCCGCCCGAAACGGTTGGCGCCGCGCCCGAGCCCAGCTTGTTGTAACCGTTGGCGCCATCAAGCGTGGAGACGTGATTCGAACCGCCCGCGCGGCTGGCGTAAACGACATTGGCCGTCACGGGACTGATGGCGACGCCGCGCACCGAGTCGCCGGACGCCGGCAGATCGGGATAGGAATTATTTGTAATGCTCCAGACGCTCGTGAATTCCGGTGTCTGTGCGCGTGCCGCGATGGTCACTAGAGCGAGCGCCAATACGGTTAGACCGCTCATGATCGCTGGCGCCCGGCGGCACCAACACCGGCGAATATTGAGGGTGATATGTGTCTTCATGGTCGGATTGATCCTGAGTTGATTGGTTCTGTGGATTGGGGTTTGTGATGGTCCAAGTTTTTAATTCGGGGTCAGCTTCCAATGTAATGGGCGGCTTCCGGTGTCGAAGCACAAAATTGTATCACTTCTTGCAGATACGTAACAGCGCAACACCGGCGACAGCGAAAGCCGGCGCGCCAACAAATGGAGAATTTGCATCGTGCCGGAACCCGCGCCGCAACCACGTCCGGCGCGCCAAGATCGATTGAGAAAATCAAACGCCCCGCGCCTCAACCGCCTCACCAGCGGCACAGAATATTTGACTGCAATAATTTGCTGCGGCTGAAGACTAAAACATCACGAGGTTGTCCGTGCGGATGGATCGCTCTTCCGCCTCGCAGATTTCCAGGGCCGTGACGCCATCCTGCGCGGTGACCAGGCTGGGCGCTGTGTGGTGCGCGACGCATTCCACGAAGTAGGCGATTTCGTTTTCGTAACCGTCGCCCGGCTCGCATGGAAGTCCCCGCGGCGCCCGCCCGGCCTCCGTCAGCACCAACGCATTGGCGCCGCGGGCGAGGTTGTAGTCCAGCGTCGCCCGCTCACACAACAGGGTGAATTCCATGTTGAATCCGCTCGCCAGCAACCAGCTGCCCTCGGCATGAACCGCCGGCCCCCCGGGATAGTTATAGTGCGTGACCACGTGATTGATGGCGCCGGCCGCATCCCGGACACCGGACGAAAACACGCTCGCCGGCCGGCCGAACAGGAAATTGACGAAGTCGGTGTCGTGAATGTGCAAATCGAACAAGGCACCCCCGAGATCGCTGCCGCCATCCTTGTAGGTGCCGTTCCGTCCCCAGGCGGGCATTTCCGAAACGCGCCGGAACCGTGCCGCGAGGACGCGCCCGTAAGTGGCGTTCGCCACGATCTGCTTCAGCTCCCGCCAGCCCGGCCAGAAGCGCATGCACATCGCGGGCATCAAAAACCCGGCAGCCTCGCGGGTCGCGGCCAACAGTTCCCGGGCATCCCCGGCCGTGCGGGCCAGGGGCTTTTCGCAAAGCACGTGCTTGCCCGCGCGCAACGCCGCCACGGCCTGCCCGCAATGCAGCGGCGTTGGCGTGCAAATGTCCACCAGATCAATTTGCGGATCCTGCAACAACGCATCGAAGTCACGATACACTTTAACTCCGTCGCCCAGGACGATGTCGCCGGCCTGCTGGATGTTGCCGCTCACGCCGGACAGCACCCCGTTGACGGGCGCGCGATTGGCATCGCAGACCGCGGCCACACGGGCCAGGGGATGTTTGAGATGCCCCCGCAAATGAGTGACGCCCATGAAACCGAGACCGACCACGGCCACCTGCACCGGGGCCGGATGCCCGCACGCCATTGCCACCATAGGTTTGTTCAGTTGAAGGTTTTTTCCACCACGGCGCGCGCCGTCCGGATGTCCTGCACGCGTTGCGAGCCCTGTTCGCGTTCGATGGCCAGATAGACGTTGAAGATGACCTGCTTGAACGTGGCGAAGAAGGCGCGCCAGTCCACCTCGCCGGCCCCCATGGGAACTTCTTCGCCCCACGTGCCGGGAACCTGCGTGCGCCGCGCGTCCTTGAGGTGCACCTGCCGGATCCACGGCGCGAGGATGCGCAGCGCCTGCACGGGATCGCCCTTGTCGTAGAGAATCATGTTGGCCGGATCGAAGTTCACGCCGATGTTCGGGTGATTGAGTTTGTGGAGCAGTTCGGCCAGTTCCGGGGCGGTTTCCTGACCCGTCTCCAAGCCGACGAGAATATTGTGGACCATGAAGATGTCGGCCATGACGTCCAGCCGTTGCATCATCTTCGCGAAGGCCGGATCGGACTCGTCCGAAGGCAGAAAGCCGGCGTGAAAGGTCACCAGCTTGAGGCCCATTTTACTGGCGATGGCGGCACAGGCCTGAAAGTTCTTCCGGTTCTGCTCCCAAGTCACGTCGGGTGCAATGCCGCCCGTCAGGCGGATGGACTCGAGCGTGGAGTAATCCTCGCCAATGCAGCCGACCATGCCCGAAACAACCTCGATGTTGTTTTCGCGCAGGATGCGGCCCGTGTCGCCCCACACCTTGGGTGCGCTGCGCAAGGGATCCAGGGCCAGTTGCACCCGCCGCACGCCGGTGGCGCGCACCTTCTGAACCAGGTCGTCAGGGTTTTCCGGCTGCAAGGACCAGGTGCAGACGGCAAGGCGTTCAATAAAGGATCCAGCACTCATCCAGCTTGATTGGCAAATGGGTTTAATGCATGGGGCGGAGTCGCGTGACTCCATGGGTGATTGTGCCGCGAAGCGACGGCTTCAACCACCGGAAAGTAACGGGGCGCGAGGGGTTCCGGGAACATGCGTCACGCGGCCTGACACTGCAGCCGGACAAAAATCGTTTCGGGGCTTTTGAGGGCAAGCTGCACCGGCACCTGGGTGACGCGCGGCGCCTTCAGGAAGCGGCCGCCATGCTCAACGGGAATGTCGGAGGCAATGATGACCCCGTCGGCATTGTCCACTTCCGCCTGGGAAAGCTGGTTCTCAATGCCCACGGCGCCTTGGGTCTCCACTTTGATGACATGCCCGAGCTTGCGCGCGGCCTTTTCGAGTTGCGCCGCGGCCAAGTAGGCCTGCGCAATTCCCGTGGGACATGCTGTAACGGCGACAAATCTCATATCACGACTTCCCAGTGGCAAAAAAACCGGCCATGCCACTCCCGCACCCGGGTTTCGGTATCCCGCGCCCGCAGGCCCAAGGCCCGCAAATGCGTGGAGCTTTCCGAACCAGTGCGCCTGAGCGTAGCCACCCTCCGCCGGGCGCGATATGGTAAAGATGTGGCTTTTTTTACAGTTTTGTAACATGGCGACGCGCTCACCGCGTAAACGCCGCCCCGGCCCGGGTGGTCCGACGGCGGGTGGACTCCCCGAGAATTCTTTCCGCGCCCCCGATAACCTCCTGCCAGTTGAAGGCCGGACCCGGATCTTCCTTGTTGGTTTGGATGTGGTAGTGCCCCAACACGCCGTGGAAGGATTTCCATTGGTCATGGGTCAGGGCATGTGGAATCAACTGCCCGTTCGCGTCCACGGGATACTGGCAACGGATTTTAGGGAAAACCCGACAAAGCGCTGCGATCAAATGCTTTAACGCTTCGTATTGTTGTGGCGTGAAATCGTATTGCACCAGGTCCCGGCCTTGGATGTTGCCAACCACCGGTTCCGGGTGTGCCGGATGCCCGTGAAAGTTGGGGGTGAGAATACCGCCATCCCCAAACCGCTCGGGAAGGGTGATGTCCGTGGTGCCGTCGGGATTGTGGCGATACCAGTCCGCCAGCGGATTGGGTTTCCCCACCGGATAGGCGCCGATGTTCGCAATCTCCACGCCGATCGACCGGTCGTTGGCAATGGTGGCGTGCCACGCGCGCTCCTTCAGGTCCAGCGTCTGATAAATCGTCCCATCGAGGTCGAGCATGAAGTGCACGCTCAGATCCCGCTCATCCTGCAAGACGCGAAAACACGTCCGGCTCGTGCCGCACACATCGTAGTGCAACACGAACTGGTCCACGACCTTTTGGAGCAGCGGCAAATCCCAGCCCCCGCCCCGGACCTGTTCGCGTTGCGCGGGCGTCAGGCCGACGCGGCGCGTGCCATAACGATTGGGCGTCTGCAAATTCTTGTTCGTGGCGGAGGACGTTTTCCAATCCGCCTGGTCCAGCGGACCGAACCGCCGCTCCACACGATACGCGTCGTAGCCGCCGGGATCCATCCACAACACGACGCGGGTGCCCGTGTGAAACAGCTGGCCCGCGACCACAATCTCATCCCCTTGACGCGGCAACGGCGTGCCGGCACGGGGATAAGCGGTGCGACAACCGGTGACGATGCCCAGCAGCAAGCCCAGCAACAGTATTTGGTTGAGGTAACGCATAAGGTTATTTCGGCATGGCCGGCAGGGGCCGTTCAAACACCCAGGCCACCCCGCGCGCCAGACGCTCCGGAACATGATCGGCATGATGACCGGGCGGCTCGAAAAACACGCAGGGAATGCTGGTCGGGCGAAGGGTTTCGTAAATTTTCCGCGCCCCAATGTTGGCGGCGTATTCATCCTGCGCCGCGCCTTCCAGATAAACGCGCTGGCGGGCTGCAAAGGCCCGGCGGTTCCGGCGGACCAAAGTAAGCGGATCGTTGTCGAGCCAGCGCTGCCAGACGTGTGGGGTAAAATTTCCCTGCGCATCGTAGAGCCACTCGAACCGGCCCGGGGCCTTCGTTCCAACCGGCGCATAAGCCGCGCACAGGGCGACGGCGTAACCCAAATCACCGCGCGGCGGCGGCGCATCGTCATTTTCAATCTGTTCCATTTCCGTCGGCGACGCCGCCTTCACCGCGGCGGCCTGCGTGACCGGATAATGCGAGGTGGGAAAATCCGAGTCCGGACTCAAAGCAATTACCGCGTCAAACAACTTGTGCTGCGCCATTCCCAGACGCAGCGCTCCAAAACCGCCGCTGGAATGGCCCGCAATGATGCGCCGCACGCCCGCGCGCGGCACCGGAAAGCGCGCCTCCACCTGTTTGACGACTTCCCGGCAAAGATAGTCGGCGTAGTTTCCCTGCGCCGGCGAATTCAGATACTGACTCCCGCCCCAGCGCGTGCGCGCGTCCACGACCGCCAGCACGACCGGCATTGTTTGGTCGGCGGTCCGTTGAACCCATTGAAGCCACAACGGCGCATGGTTCGTAAAATTGCCCGCCGCGCCACCAAACCCCGGCAGGTAATACACAACCGGCAGGCGGGCGCCGTTGGTGGCCTGCGCCGGCAAAAAAACGGCGGCGATGCGATCCGCCGGATCGTGCAGCGGATTGTTCTGCAAAATCCGGCTGTGAATGGGGATGACGACCAGCCGCGGCTCGGCGGCGGACAGTGACAACGCCGCGCCCAGGACCACGCCGAGCACGGCACTGCGCCACCCTTCAATACGTCTGCCAGGCCGGTTTGTTCGCATACACCCACTGGTAGTAATCCGCGCGCTTGAGCCGGCGGGCCGCGGGCCGGTCCAGACAGACCTTGGTGCTCGCGTGCATTTGCAGCATGGAAGCGGGGTTGCTGGCCGTAACCGGCCCCTCCACCGCCGCGGCCACGGCCCGCGCCTTTTGCGCACCGAAGGCCAGCAGCACGATGTCCCGTGCCTCCATGATGGTGCCAATGCCCATCGTGATGACGTGGTGCGGCACCTGGGCCTCACTGCCGAAAAACCGGGCGTTGTCGCGGCGCGTCTGCGGCGTCAGCGTCTTGATGCGGGTGCGCGAGGCGAGCGAGGACGACGGCTCGTTGAAGCCAATGTGACCGTCGGTGCCAATCCCGAGCAGTTGCAGGTCAATGCCGCCCGCCGCACGGATTTGCGCCTCATACCGCGCGCAGAACCGTGGAATGTCGCGGGTGTTGCCGTCGGGAATGTGCACATTGCGCCGGGCAATGTTCACGTGCTGAAACAGGTTCTCCCACATGAAGTGGTGATACGACTGGGGATGCGCACGCGGCAGGCCCACATATTCGTCGAGATTGAAGGTGCGCACCCGGCGCCAATCCAGCCGCAGCGCGATCAACTCGCGATACAGGCGCAGCGGCGTGCTGCCCGTGGCCAGTCCCAGCACGGCGTCGGGCTTCTCGCGCAACAGGCGGGCAATGATGCGCGCGGCAACCTGGGTGGTTGCGTCCGGATCGGGTTGAATGATGATTTCCATCAGCGTTTTGAAAATGAAGGGGAATCATCCGGCCGCTCCCCGGCTGCGGCGGACGGGCATTGGCCGCCATGAACACGGCGGGGCCGGATGATGAACACAATGTTAGACACGCAAAGTTTGTCTTACGGTCACCGCCCAAAATTCAAAAGAATAAAGATGTGGCTTTTATTGGGATTTTGTAACACTCGCGGGCATGGATGCCGCCATACGTCCAGCTTGGTGGCCGGGTCGGGCTTTGCGCCAGCACCCGGTTCGCGAAGTTTTCGTTTGCGGCCAGCAGTTGAATCCACCGCTCTACAGCCAGGTGGTCAACTTTCCCCGCCTCGAAGTGCCGCTCCGCGGGGTGTATGAAAACCAGATCGAGGAGGGCAACCAGATCATCCGCGTGCAGGTGGCCCCCGGCCGGGCGCTGTTTGCGGCGCCGAACTGCTGGAACCTGCCGGAATGGCGGCCGGGGTTGCAGTTGCTCTGCCTTTTCTTCGGCCGCACCCAGCTCGGCATCAGCCTCGTCTCCTGCTCGCGCCAGCGCCGGCTCAGCACGCAAAAAATCACCGTGCCGCGCCCGCTCAACGGCCCCGTTCCCCACCTGCTCAACGCGTTGATTGAAATGCAGACGGACGGACGGCGGTCGCCGGCCACGGCGGACGTCAGCCGGGCATTGATCCTCAGCGTGGAGGAGCTGCTGCAACAACCCGCCGCGCAGCCCGCCAGCCGGGCGCTGGCGCTGCTCAACGAAATCCACGTTTATTTGCAGAGCCACTATCAATACGACATCAGCCGCGATTCCGTGGCCCGGCAGTTCAACATTTCCCCCAATCACCTGTCCCGGCTGTTTCAAACCCACGGCCAGATGACCTTCAGCAGCTACCTGACCTACGTGCGGATCGATCGCGCCAAGCACCTCCTGCGGAAATACAACCTGAAGCTGGACGATGTGGCGGCGCGCTGCGGCTTTCACAGCGCCCCGTATTTCTGCAACGTCTTCAAGCACCACACGAAGTTCACGCCCATGGACTACCGGTTGAACGCCCTGCGTTCGTCGGAACGAAAGTAAGCGGGCAAAGTGAATACAGAGTCCGAAGATTCGGCTTGGTGAAAGGAAGTGGTGGTAGGTTCTGGATTCGAACCAGAGAAGGCGTAAGCCAGCAGATTTACAGTCTGCCCCCGTTGGCCACTTGGGTAACCTACCACGAAGGGGCGCAGATTAAGCCAAACCGCCCCGGTCTTGTCAACCCGCGCGGCCGGCCCTAGTTTGGCCGGATGTTCGATTCGCTCAGCGGCAAACTCCAGAACGCCTTCCGCAACCTGCGCGGGCTCGGCAAAATTTCCGAGGCCAACGTCGGCGACGCGTTGCGCGAGGTGCGCATGGCCCTGCTCGACGCCGACGTGAATTTCAAGGTCGCCCGCGACTTCATCGAGCGCGTGAAGACCAAGTCGCTCGGCGCCGAGGTCGTCCAGAGTGTTCAGCCCGGCCAGCAGATCGTGAAGTTCATCCACGACGAACTTGTGGACCTGCTTGGCTCGACCAACGCCGGGCTCAATCTCACCGGGAACCCCGCATGCCTCATGATGGTCGGTTTGCACGGTGCGGGCAAAACCACCTCCAGCGGCAAGCTCGCGAAGCTGCTGCTCAAGCAGGGCCGGCTGCCGTTGCTCGTCGCGGCGGATGTGTATCGTCCGGCGGCCATGGATCAGATCGCCACACTCGGCCAGCAGCTCGGCATCCCAACATTTGTGAAGAAGGGCGAAACCGACGTGCTCAAGATCGCGAAAGAAGCGCTCGCTGTCGCCAAGGACACGAACCGCAACACGCTCATCTTCGACACCGCGGGCCGTTTGCAAATCGACGAGCCGCTCGTGCAGGAACTCGTCCGGCTGCGCGACCTCATCAAGCCGCAGGAAATTCTCCTCGTGCTCGACGCCGCGACCGGCCAGGAAGCCGTGAACGTCGCCACGCATTTCGACCAGGCGCTCAACATCACCGGCGCCATCCTCACCAAGCTCGACGGCGATGCGCGCGGCGGCGCGGCCCTGAGCCTGAAGGCCGTCACCGGCAAGCCCATCAAGTTCGCCGGCGTCGGCGAAAAGCTCGACGAGTTCGAGCCGTTTCATCCCGAGCGCATGGCCTCGCGCATCCTCGGCATGGGCGACGTGGTCAGCCTCGTGGAAAAAGCCGCCGAGGCTGTAGATCTCGATGAAGCGAAGCGCATGGAAGAAAAGATGCGCAAAGGCGAATTCTCGCTGGAAGATTTCCTCGACCAGTTGCGCCAGATGAAAAAGCTCGGGCCGCTGGAAAACATTGTGAAGATGCTGCCGGGCGGCGCCGAGGTCGCGAAGACCCAGGATCTCTCGAAGCAGGAAAAGAACTTCCGGCACATGGAGGCGATGATTTGCGCGATGACACTGAAGGAACGCCGCAATCCCGCGCTCCTCAACGCCAGCCGCCGCAAGCGCATCGCCGCCGGCAGCGGCACGACCGTGGCCGCGTTGAACACGATGCTCAACCAGTTCTTCGGCATGCAACAAATGATGAAGAAGATGGGCAAGATGCAGAAGATGATGGCCCGCATGGGCGGCGGCCTGCCCGGAATGTTCGGGCGCCGCTGAAGTTATGCGCCGGCCCTGGCCATTGCTTGCCCTGCTGTGCGGAACGCTGGCCGCTCAGGCGCCCGCCGCGGACCTTGACCTCATCATCCGCCACGGCCGTGTGGTCGATGGCACGGGCAATCCGGCCTTCTTTGCCGACGTCGGCATCGCCGGGGGCAAAATCGTTGCCGTTGGCAACCTCACCAACCAGGCCGCACGCGAACTTGATGCCCGTGGCATGGTGGTCGCGCCCGGCTTCATTGATCTGCACACGCACGCGGATGATGTCGCCCGGCAATCCCGGGCCGAAAATTTTCTGCGCATGGGCGTCACCACGGTGGTCGTCGGCAACTGCGGCGACTCCACGCTCGAAGTGGGAAAATTCTTTCACGACGTCGAAACGACGCAGGTTTCGCCGAACGTCGCCACGCTCATCGGCCACAACTCCGTCCGCGAAGCCGCGATGGGCGGCTCGTTCGACCGCGAACCGACCGGGCAGGAGTTGACCCGGATGCGCGACCTGGTGGACCGCGCGATGGAGGACGGCGCGCAAGGGTTGTCCACCGGTTTGATTTACCTGCCGGGAACATTTGCCAGGACGGAGGAAATCATCGAACTCGCCAGGGTTGTAGCGCGACATGGCGGCCTTTACGCCACGCACATGCGCAACGAAAGCGACCGCATCTTCGACGCCTTGTCCGAAGCGGTGCGCGTGGGGCGCGAGGCGGGGCTGCCCGTGCATGTTTCGCACCTGAAGCTGGGCAGCGAACGCGCCTGGGGCCAGGCCGACCGGGTGCTGGCGTTCCTGGAAGCAGCCCGCCGTTCGGGCCTCGACGTGACGTGGGATCAATATGCCTACACGGCTTCAAGCACCACCATCGGTCAATTGGTTCCCGACAGTGCCCGCGAGGGTGGCCGCCAGGCGTTCGCGGCGCGCCTCGCCGACCCCGCCCGCAAAGCGGCCATCGTCGAACAAATGAAACGCCGCCTCGCCGCGCGCGGCGCCACCAATTACGCCTATGCCGTCATTGCCGCCTACGCGCACGACCCGAGGCTGAACGGGCAGAACATCATGCAGGCCGCCCGGCGGCTGCGCGGTTCGGATTCCTTGGACGACCAAATCGAGACCATTCTGGAAATCCAAAAGCACGGGAGCGCCAGCGGCGTGTTTCACGGGATGAACGAAGGCGATTTGCAGACGTTCATGCGCCATCCCATCACCGCGGTGGCCTGCGACAGCGGCATTCGTGAATTTGGCAAGGGCGTGCCGCACCCGCGCGGTTACGGCAACAACGCCCGCGTGCTGGGTCATTACGTCCGTGAGCTGGGCGTGCTGCGGCTGGAAGATGCCATTCGGAAAATGACCAGTCTGCCGGCCAATGATTTTCACTTCGCCGGACGTGGCGTGCTCAAACCGGGCAACTGGGCGGACGTTGTCGTCTTTGATCCGGCCACGGTCACCGACAACGACACGTATGACGATCCGCATCACTATGCCACGGGCTTTGCGTTCGTGTTGGTGAACGGTGAGGTGGTGGTGGACCATGACCGGCACACCGGAGCGCGGCCGGGCATGGCCCTGCGGCATCAATCCGCGCCGTAAGCGCAGAGCCGCGCCGGCTCACGTCGGTAACGGCGCACCCACGTTGAGGTGATGCTTCAGACAATAAGCCGCGTTGGCCACGTATTTCTCGGCCCACCATTTCACGTGCGCCCGTTCCGCCGGCGTCAACGCGCGCACCACTTTCGCCGGCGCGCCCAAGACCATTGAGCCGGGCGGAATTTTTGTGCCTTGCGTCACCAGGGCGCGGGCCCCAACGATGGACTGGGCGCCAACCTCAGCACCGTCCAGAATCACGGCGCCCATGCCGATGAGGCATTCATCCTGCACGGTGCAGGCGTGCACGACCGCTGAATGGCCGATGGTCACCCAGTTGCCGACCACGCAGGCAAACTCGTCGGCGACATGCAGCACGGCATTGTCCTGCACGTTCGAGTGGTGTCCCACCGCGATCCGGTTGATGTCACCGCGCAACACCGCGCCATACCAGACGCTGGCAAAGTCGCCGAGCGCCACATCGCCCAGCACCACGGCGGTTTTGGCCAGATACACGCCCGTGCCCAGCGTGGGTGGCCGGCGCAAAAAAGTTTCGAACTGTTTTTCCAGTTCACTCATGCCCGGCGTTGTAACGGTTTCCGCGGCATTGAAAACAAAAAACCCGCGAGCCACGAGCTCGCGGGTTTGTTCCCACCCAACCCAACCAACCAAATCAATGATGCCAGTGCCCCCGGCCGTAGGCGTGGCCCCAGAATCCGCAGCGGGCCGGCGCATAAAGCACCGGGCGCGGCGGGCACACGGGCACGGTTTGATAGACAACCACGGGGGCCGGCGCGTAAACCACAGGCGGTGCCGCATACACCACTGGTGCGGGAGCCGGCGGCGGCGTGCTGCTGTAAGTGACGCTGTAAACAGGCGTGGCATAGCTGACGCTGGCATACGCCGGCGGCGCTTCGACGGCTTTGGAGATGACCACGGCGGCCGCCACTCCGGTGAGCACCTTGCCCACGGTCGCCCACTCGCGGTCACCCGCCTGGGCGCTTTGCAGACCCAATGCCACCAGTCCCACTGCGGTCGTTGTCAGCATCCACTTTTTCATATTCAGCCTTTCACTTTACGTTATGACCGACAGAAAAAGAGACGGCGCGGTTTGCGAAATATTCAGAGCCAGAGTATGAATGTGATTATCAAGGGAATATGACGAAGCCGGCCGCCACCAATCCGCCCGCTCCCACTCCGCGACCGCGCCGGCGTTTGCCCCGCTCCTTCAAGGAACTGACCCCCTCCCGTCATTTTGCGCCGCGCAAATTCTTCCATGAACTCGTCCTCAAGGCACTGCTGACGCCGCGGCACGGCGAGCATAAGCCGCCGCGCTTTCCGAAGCTGCGCCGCGGCCAGGTGGCCATCACATGGATTGGCCACGCCTCGTTTCTCATTCAATTCACCGACCTGAATGTTCTCGTCGATCCGAACTTTGCGAACTGGCTCTTCCTCTTGAAGCGCATCAAACGCGCCGGTCTGCGCCTGCGCGATCTGCCGCCGATTGACCTGGTGCTGCTGACTCACGCGCATTTCGATCACTTCCATAAGCCCACCCTGCGCCGGTTGCCGCATCCGAAAATCGGTGTGATGCCGTGGGGCGTGGGCGACCTGGCGCACGATCTGGGTTTCGAGCGCATCATCGAACTGGAGTGGTGGGAAAGCTTCCGCCGCCATGACTGGCGCGTCACCCTGACGCCAAGCAAGCACTGGGGCGCGCGCACCTTGCATGACGCCCACCGCGGCTACGGCGGCTTTGTGCTCGAACATCAAGGCCGGAAAATTTATCACGCCGGCGACAGCGCCTATTTCGACGGCTTCACGGAAATCGGCCGGCGCCTTTCCCCCGAAATCGCCCTGCTGCCCATCGGCGCCTATCATCCGGAATCGTTCCGCCATGTTCACATGGGGCCGGATGAAGCCATCAAGGCGTTTTGCGACCTCCACGCGCGCCGGCTGGTCCCGATGCACTACGGCACCTTTCGCCTGGCGTTCGAGGAGATGGACGAACCGCCGCGCTGGCTCCAGCAACTCGCCCAAGAACACGGCCTGACCAAAAAAGTCGCCGTGTTGCAGGAAGGGGTTCCCATCGTGTTCTGAACAACTTCGGCCCGCGGCGGTTGCGCTTTCTGCGCCTCGCGGCGCTCCGTCGCCAACCGCCCGCTGTGTTTCTGATCTGAATGGAGCGCGATTATGTTGCAGACCAGTCGCAGCACTCTCAATCCGCTGCGGCTGACGCGTCGGGCACAGCCGCGCTCCCGCGAAGCCAAATTGAGACACTATCAACCCGTCGCAAACCTTGACGACACAAACTATTGTGTGATAGAAAGTGTCAAACCACCATTTGGTGTGTTTTTCTATGCGATGCCCCAAATGCGGTTGTGTGGATGACAAAGTCGTGGATTCTCGCGCGGCGCGGGAAGGCGCCACCATTCGCCGCCGCCGCGAATGCACGGGCTGTGGGCATCGTTTCACCACCTACGAGGAAATCGAGCACGCCGGTTGGATGGTGCTGAAGCGCGACGGGAGGCACGAAGAGTTTTCGCGCGACAAGCTGCTCAACGGCATCAAGAAGGCCTGCCAGAAGCGGCCTGTTTCCCCCAAGGTCATGGAAGATTTGGCGGAAAAAATCGTCGAGACGGCCACCACCAAGTTTGAACGGGAAATCCCCTCGGACTTTCTGGGCAAGATGGTGATGGAAGGTTTGAGTGAAATTGACGAAGTGGCCTACGTGCGGTTCGCCAGCGTGTATCGCCGCTTCCAGGAAGCCACCGACTTCGTGCACGAGGTCAAAAAACTGGAGGCCCAGCAATGATCGCACTTGCGGAAGACTGCATTCTCCTGCGGCGCAGCAACGGCGAAAGCGAGCCCATGCAGGCGGGCACCATCGCCGTGGAGGTTGTGACGGAAGGCGAATCGCCCTTCGACGAAGCGTTCGTCAAGGAGGCCTCCGCAGCGGTGCTTCATTATTTCAAGAATGAGGAGGGCCGTGAATCGGTGACGCTGGGCGAATTTGCCGAGGCACTGGAAAAGGTTTTGAAGGGCTTCCAGTTCAAGGCCGAACCCCTCTCCGCAACCGACGAGGCACAACTCGTCGTGGAAACCGATCTGCAGGCGCTCGCAGCCGACGCGGACGGCGCCTTTGAACTGACGTTTTTCCCGCGCCTGCGAAATGAGATGCGTGCCCGGCTGCAACAATCACCGCGCGTGCTGCGCTTTCGCGGCCTGCGCAACTGCGTCATGCGGCTCACCGGCGCCCGGCGCTGGAGCGCGCGTTGCCAGAATCTGCAGGAGCAGATCGTTCAGTTCCTGCGCGAATGCCTGAGCACCGAACCGCATCCCGACGCCTGCGCCCTCGTGGTCGAGTAACCCGGTGGGGCGGACGCGTCGGGCGGGGCAAACCAAGCAACGGCCATCAGCAGCAATGAGCAAAACCATCTTCGAGCGCATTTGCGCCCGGGAAATCCCGGCGGCCATCGTTTACGAGGATGAACACATCGTCGCGTTCCGGGACATCAAGCCCGCAGCGCCCACGCACGTGCTCATCATCCCGCGCAAACCCATTGCCAAACTGGAGGACGCCACGTCTGCGGATCACGCCATGCTGGGTCACCTGCTGCTCAAGGCGCCTGTCATCGCCGCCCAGGTCGGCCTGACGGAAGGCGGCTACCGCCTCGTTTTGAACAACGGCCGCGACTCCGGCCAGGAAGTGCCGCACCTGCATTTTCACCTGCTCGGGGGGCGTCCTTTGCACTGGCCGCCCGGCTGAATCCCGCGCATTTCCACGTTTGCGCCGGGAACCCCGTTTGACTACGTTGCGCGCCTTATGTTTGAAATGATCGTTGCCCGCATTGAAACGGTGGACCAGAAACTGAAGCACCTGCGGAGGTTTCTTTGACGTCGCCAAATTGAACCAACGGCTCGCCGAACTTGAGGCGCAGATGGCCGGCGAAACGTTCTGGAACAATCAGGACGCCGCCCAAAAGGTCATTACCGAGGCCAACGACATTCGCGGCAAAATCGACCCGCTCGCCCGCTTTGCCAAACAGTTCGAAGACCTGCAGGTCATGCTCGAACTCGCCCAGGCCGAACCGCCCGAGGCGCAGTTTAAATTGCAGGCCGAGATTGAGACGGACACCAACAAGTTTCTCGCGGACCTCGATGCGTTCGAGTTGCGCACGTTCCTGAACGGCCAGCACGACAAGAACAACTGCATCTTCACCATCAACGCCGGCGCCGGCGGCACCGAGGCGCAGGACTGGGCCGAAATGCTCTCCCGCATGTATGGCCGCTGGTTCGACCTGCGCGGGTGGAAATGGGAAATCACCGACGCACTGGCCGGCGATTCCGCCGGGCTGAAGAGCGTGACCTTCCGCGTCGAGGGCGAATACGCCTATGGTTTCGCCAAGGCCGAACGCGGCGTGCATCGCCTCGTCCGCATCTCGCCGTTTGACGCCAACAAGCGCCGCCACACGAGCTTCTCCAGCGTAGATGTCATCGCAGAAATCAGCGACCTCAACGAGAGCGACATCGTCATTCCCAAAAGCGAAATCCAGCGCGACACCTACCGTTCCGGTGGCAAAGGCGGCCAGAACGTAAACAAGGTGGAAACAGCCGTCCGCCTCACGCACATCCCGACGGGCCTCGTTGCCGCCTCACAGGCGCAACGCAGCCAGGCGCAAAACGAAGCGACGGCGATGGCCATGTTGATCTCCAAGCTCTACGCGATGAAGCTCGACCAGGCCAAGAGCGAGATGGAGCGCTTCTACGGCGACAAGGGCAGCATCTCGTGGGGCAACCAGATTCGCAGCTACGTGTTCCAGCCCTACCGCATGGTGAAGGACTTGCGCACTGGGGAGCAGACGAGCGATGTTCAGGGCGTGATGGACGGCAATTTGGATCCGTTCGTGAACGCCTGGCTGCGCGCCGGTTGTCCGCTGAAGCGGATGCAAGGCCTCAAGGACGAGGAAGAGTGATTTGCCACAGAGATACAGAGCACACAGAGAATGAGCCTGGAATTTCCAGAGGAACGCGACCCGCTCACCGAGAAGATCATTGGTTGCGCCATCGAAGTTCACCGAACGCTTGGTCCCGGATTATTGGAATCAACCTACGAATCGGCGCTCAGCATTGAATTTGAAATGGCCGGACTGAAGCATCAACGCCAGCTCGTGATCCCGGTAACCTACAAGAATCGGCCGGCAGGCGAATACCGGTTGGACTTGGTGGTGGAAAATTCTGTAATCGTGGAAATCAAAAGCGTGGATCGATGCGATCCTGTATTCGAAGCACAATTGCTGACCTACTTGAAAATCACCGGCCTAAAGCGCGGGTTGCTGTTGAATTTCAACGCGCGCCTGCTCAAAGATGGCATCAAGCGATTGGTGCTCTAACTCTGTGCTCTCTGTGTCTCTGTGGCCAACATTCTAGATACAATCGTTGAACAGAAGCAGCGCGAAGTCGCCGAATTGCCCGCGCGGATCATCGCCGCCGGCGACATTCGCGATGCGATGCTCGAACACGGTGAGCGCCGCGACTTCCTCGGCGCGCTGCGCCAGCCGCGCCGCGGCAAGGTTGCGCTGATCGCCGAGGTCAAAAAGGCGTCGCCTTCGGCCGGCGTGATCAGCAAGGACTTCGATCCCGTTCGCATCGCCATCGAATACGAGCGGGCCGGCGCGACCTGCCTCTCCGTGCTGACGGACGAAAAGTTTTTCCAGGGCGACCTCGAATACCTCCGCGACATCCGCGCCGCCGTGAAGCTGCCGTTGCTGCGGAAGGATTTCATCATTGATGAGCGCCAGATCCTCGAGGCCGCCGAATGGGGCGCGGACGCCATCCTGCTCATCGTCTCCATCCTCGATGACGCGCGACTCAAGAAATTCCACGAATTGGCCACTGAGGCCGGACTCTCCGCGCTCGTCGAAGTGCATGACGAGGCCGAACTGGTCCGCGCCCAGGCCATCAACGCACCGCTCATCGGCGTCAACAATCGCAACTTGAAATCATTCACGGTGGACCTGGCGAATACCGAGCACATCGCGGCGAAGATCGAAGCCCGAAGATTGAAGCTGGCCGCCTCCGCCACGCCATCCGCCATCCTCAATTCCCCATCCTCGCCCCTGCTGGTGGCCGAAAGCGGCATTCATACCCGCAATGACGTTGAGCGTCTGGCCCGCTGTGGCGCCGGCGCGATTCTTGTGGGCGAATCCCTCGTCCGCCAAGGCATCGAAGAAATCGGCGCGAAGGTGGACGAGCTCCTGGGGTGAGTGACAAGTAGGTTTGCCCAGCAGGGTGTCCGTTAGGCGCTGCTTCGTGCCTCCCCTCCTGTCCATCGGCCGGCGCAACAGGAGCGCCGACCTCTGGTCGGCTTTGCGCGGTTTGCAACGAGTCGCGCTTCTTGTCATCCTCGCGCTTCATCGGCCAGTGCGTCTTAAGCCAACTTCAAGCCGGCGTTTCGGAGGCGGATGTTTTGCTACGCGCGCGGAAGTTTCGAGTTGAACCTCCTTCGCCGAGTCCTACTCTCATTGCACGTTCACTCAACACGCATTACTCCCATGTCACAACGACCTCTCAACGTAGGGCTCATCGGCGGCGGCGGCAGCGCGTTCATCGTTCATCCGCAGGCACGCGCGGTTCACTTCGACGGCACGCGGCGCGTGGTCGCAGCGGCGCTTTCTTCCAATCCGAAGAAGGCGCTCGAAGCCGCGGCGAACTGGGCCTATCCGGTTCGCGGTTACGAATCCTACGATGCCATGTTTGCGGATCAGAAGCATCTGCCCGCCGAGCAGCGCCTCGATTACGTGGTCATCGTCACGCCGAATCATGTCCACTTTGATCCCGCTGCGAAGGCGTTGAAGGCGGGCATCGCCGTGTTCTGCGAGAAGCCGCTCACCCTGAATGCGGCCGAAGCGGCGGCGCTGGTGAAATTGCAGCGCAAGACCGGCGTGCCGTTTGGTGTGGCGCACACTTACGTCGGTCACTGGACGAGCCGCCTTTCGCGCTTCATCGTGCGCAGCGGCCTGCTCGGCGAGGTGCGTTGGGTGGACAGTTCCTACATCCAAGGCTGGCTCGCAACCAAACTGGAAGACTCCGGCCAGACACAGGCGGCGTGGCGCGTGAACCCCAAGCTCGCCGGGGCGTCCGGCTGTGGCGGCGACATCGGGACACACGCGTTGATGCAACTTCGCTACGTCACCGGCCTGGAAGTGACCCGGCTCTCGGCGCAGCTCGAGACTTTTGTCCAGGGCCGCCAGCTCGATGATCATTTCACCGTGTATTGCCACCTGAGCAACGGCGGCAAGGCGCTGGTGCGTGCATCACAAATTTGCATCGGCCACAAAAACGACCTCGGCATCGAAGTCGCCGGCACGAAAGGCACGCTGCGCTGGCGGCAGGAGGAACCCGAATGCGTCACGATCCACCTGCCCGGTCAACCGGACCGCGTGTATTGGCGCGGCGCGGTTTCGCCCGGCGACGGCTTCCTGCCGAAAAGCACGCCGGCTGATTTGATGGCCGAGCCGACCGCTCCGTCTGGTCATAACGAAGGTTTCCACGACGCCTTTGCGCGCCTGCATCGCTGTTTTGAAGTGGATGTGCGGCAATGGCAGGCCGGCAAGGCCGTAAAGTCCGACGGCGCCCATTACGCGAACATCGAAGACGGCTGGACCGGCATGGCGTTCATTGAGACGGCCGTGAAGTCGTCGGCGAAGCAGGGCGCGTGGTTGAAGATGCCCAAACAGGTTTAACCGGCGTGCCCGTGGTTGATTTCGTCGCCGGATGAGGGAGAGTTGTCTGTGACCTCGCCGGAATTACAAGTGGGCATCACAGTCGTCATCGGGTTGCTGCTCTGGCTGGGAGTGCAGGCATTCAAGGCCTGGCTGACCAGGCCCGCCGCACCGGATCCTTGGGGTCCGGACGTGGCCAAGGCAATGGAGCAGCCTGACGCCACGCCGATCTGTCCCCATTGCCAGTCTCCGCATGCGGCGCAAAGCTGGTTCTGTCCGGAATGTGGCCGCGTAGTGGGTGATTACAACAACCTCAACCCCTATCTGTATCTCTTCTCATTGGGCGAGGTGCTGCGCGAAGGCACCACAGGTCACGTGCGGAAATCGTGGCTGACGGTGGCTGGTTTTCTCCTGCTGTCGCTGATCGAGTATCTCGTGCTGGCGCCGATCTACTGGTTCTTTTTCTTCCGGAATCTGTCGCAGGAGCCGGACGTGGGAGCGGCCAGTGGCGAACCGCCCGTGATCACGCGTGACTAAACCCCGATATCCTCATTCCACAGTTCCGGCCGCGCGGCGATGAAATCGCGCATCAATTGGATACACTCCGCATCCTGGAGAATCTCCACGCTCACACCTTGCGAGCGCACATATTCCTCCGGCCCCTGGAATGTCACGTTCTCGCCGACGACGATGTGCGGAATCTTGTAGAGCAAAGCCGCCCCGCTGCACATCGGGCACGGCGAGAGCGTTGAATAGAGCGTGCAGCGCGCATAAACCGTCGCGGGCAGCCGGCCGGCGTTTTCGAGGCAGTTCATCTCGGCATGGTGAATTACGCTGCCGTGCTGCACGCGCTGATTGTGGCCGCGCCCGATGATTTTGCCGTCGCACACGAGCACCGAGCCGATGGGAATGCCGCCCGCGGCCAGGCCTTTGCGGGCCTCTTCGATTGCGGCTTGCATAAAGGGATCCATCGTTTGCCTCCTGGTTGCGGGCGGTCATGACACCTCCCGAATTTCTCCTCGACCGGCGAAACGCGTTGATTTCGCCCTGTTCCTTGCCGCCCACAGGAAGCCAAATTGCCGCTGACGAAGCAAGCCATCGGGCAGCTCGGCCCCGGATTCACGCCCGCTGCCGGCTCCGTCCGACTTTTTCCTTGAACCTGTCGCGCTTTACGGGACGCTTGCCGCATCATCGAATGCACGTGCCATCCGCCAAAACAGCCCCCGCCGCTCCCATGTCGGAGGCGCCCCTGAATGATTTGACCCTGATGATCCGCTCGCAGACGCCGCTGATCGCGGTGGAAAGCAACGAGGAATCGACCATTGTGAATCTGGCGCGCCGCATTGGGCAGCGCTTTCAGATGAAGGCATTTCGTTGGACGGTGACCGAAGGCTTGCAGGCCTTCGAGCCCTGCGACCAGCCCCTGAAGTCCGTGACCAAATCGCTCGAAGTGCTCACGCACATCAAAAGTGAGGCGCAATACTCGCTCTTCGTGCTGCTCGATTTTCATCCGTATTTGCAGGACGCCGTGCATGTGCGGCATCTGAAGGACATCGCCCTCAGCTACACCCGCCACCAATCCACGGTCGTGCTGGTGGGTTGTGCCCTGCAGGTGCCCGTCGAACTGCAACCGTTCACCGCCAAGTTTGAACTGCCGCTGCCGACGGAGGATGAATTGCGCGGCATCGTGGTGGATGTGGCGGCGGAATGGGGCGCGGCCCACGGCGAGCGCAACGTGCAAACCACCAACAAGGTGCTCGACCAGCTCGTGCGCAATCTGACCGGACTGACCGCCACCGACGCGCGCCGCATCGCCTTCAAGGCCATCAACGACGACGGCATTATTTCCGAGTCCGACCTTCCCGAAGTGGCCCGCGCCAAATATGAACTGCTGGGCCGCGATGGCGTTCTGTCCTTTGAATACGAGACCTCGCGGTTCTCGGAGGTCGGCGGCATGCGGCGGCTCCGGCAATGGGTGGAAGTGCGGCGCGACTTCTTCCTCGGCAACACGTCCGTGGAACTGGATCCCCCGCGCGGCCTCCTGCTGCTGGGCGTGCAAGGATGCGGCAAGAGCCTGGCGGCGAAAGCCGTCGCCGGCATCTTCGGCGTTCCGCTGCTGCGCCTCGATTTTGGCGTGCTCTACAACAAGTATTACGGCGAAACGGAGCGCAATCTTCGCAAAGCCCTCGAAACCGCCGAGCTGATGTCACCATGCGTGTTGTGGATGGATGAAATTGAAAAGGGCGTGGCGGTGCAGAGTGATGACGACGGCCTTTCGCGCCGGGTTTTGGGCACGTTCCTCACATGGATGGCGGAGCATCGGAAGCCCGTCTTCATCGTGGCCACCGCCAATGACATCGCGCAGTTGCCGCCGGAACTCGTGCGCAAGGGCCGCTTCGATGAAATCTTCTTCGTGGACCTGCCGCCCGCCGGAAACCGCCGGGAAATTTTTGACATCCATTTTCGCAAGCGCGCCCTCGCTACAACCGCCTTCAATCTGGATCAACTGGTGGCGGCGACCGAGGGGTTCTCTGGCGCCGAAATTGAGCAGGCCATCGTATCCGCCATGTATGCCGCCCACGCGGCGAGCCGGCCGCTCAACGCAGACGATCTCATGAACGAAATCCAGCACACGCGGCCGTTGTCGGTGGTGATGGCGGAACGCGTGGCCGCCACGCGCGAGTGGGCCGCCGAGCGAACGGTGCCGTGCGACTGACGATCCCACGGCCGCTCACAACAGACTGACGGGCAGTTCCTCCACCGGCTCCGGCGCGGCCTTCGTGGCCGTGGTGGTTGCGGTCGGCACAACTTCGTGACGGTAACCTTGGGGTTCGCGCTTCGCCTTGCGCCGCTTGCGTTCTCCGCCGAGCAACAAGCGCAACTTTCGCAACGTCTCCGCCGCCGCCTTTACTTCCGTTTCCGAGGTGTGCGGCAGCAAGGTCGCCACCAGGCCGGCCTCGCGCTGGTTGGCCGCGTTCAACAACTCGCGGCCCGCCGGCGTCAAACCGACCAGGTCTGACCGCTTGTGCCCCGGATTGGCTACGAACTCGACGTAACCAGCTTCGGCCAGGCGATTCACGAGCACCTGGATGTTCTGCCGGGAGGTGCTGCGAATGTGCGCCAGCACGGGAACGGTTTGCGAACCATTCAACTGAAGGCTTTGCAGCAGAATCCGCCCGCTTGCCGAAAGTGGTTCGCCGCGATGCGTGTGCCGCGCCTGATGCTTCAGGTAATTGGCCAGATCGACTGCCTCCTCGAACAAGAACTCCAGTTCGTCACGAATGGAATCATCGTCAGCAGCAGTTTTGTTGTCGGATTGCGCATCGCTCATGCGTCGAGTTGAGCAATATGACAATGCATTGTCAATCTGACGGAACTGAACGGGCATCCGGCCTAGCCGACCGAACTCGTGAGAAGATTAAGATCCGTCCAGTAAAAGACGCCCCACAGGATAGGTGGGACGCCTGTCCCGCTTCCAACCAGGTCCGCGACTAAATCGCCGCCGCAATTGCGTCGCCCATCTCGCGGGTGCCGACCTTCTTCGCGCCGGTTTCACTGGCGCTGAAGATGTCGCCCGTGCGGTTGCCCGCCGCGATGGCTTTGCCGACCGCCGCTTCGACGGCCGCCGCCGCTTCGTTCAACCCGAAGCTGTGCCGCAGCATCAGCGCCGTGGACAGGATTTGTGCAATGGGATTCGCCAGGTTCTTGCCCGCGATGTCCGGCGCAGTGCCGCCGGCGGGTTCGTAGAAGCCAAAGGTCTTTTCGCCGCTCGTCGCGCCAAGGCTCGCGCTGGGAAGCATGCCGAGCGAACCGGCCAGCGCCGCCGCCTCATCGCTGAGAATGTCGCCAAACATGTTTTCGCAGAGCATCACGTCGAACTGCGTCGGGCGCAGCATGAGCTGCATCGCGCCGTTGTCCACGAACATGTGTTCCAGCGCCACGTCCGGATATTCCTTGCCGATGCGCGTCACCACGTCGCGCCAGAGCACGCCGTTTTCCAGCACGTTCGCCTTGTCGATGCTCGTCACTTTCTTGCGCCGCAACCGCGCCGCACGAAATGCCACATGCGCGATGCGTTCGATCTCGGGCGTCGTGTAAACCATCGTGTCGATGGCGCGGTGTCCGCCGTCAATCGCTTCGGTCTTCTTCGGCTGGCCGAAATACATGCCGCCCGTCAGCTCGCGCACCACGAGGATGTCAATGCCGTCGCCCTGCCGCTCGGGACGCAGCGGGCACGCGTGGGCCAGCGCCTTGGGCAATTGCACCGGCCGCAGGTTCGCGAACAGGCCGAATTCCTTGCGGATGCGCAATAGCGCCGCGCGCTCGGGGCGCTCTTCCTTGGGAATTGTCGGGTCGCGGTCCGGCAGGCCGACCGAGCCAAAGAGGATCGAGTCCGACTGCTTGCACAGCGCGAGCGTGGCGTCAGGCAGCGCCTTGCCGGCGGCATCAATGCCCGCCCAGCCGACGGGCGCCTCGGTGAGGTTCAGCGTGAAACCGAATTTCTTTTCCGTGGCGCGGAGCACCTTGATGGCCTCGCGCATGACTTCCGGTCCGATGCCGTCGCCGGCGAGCGCTGCGATATTGAATGTCTTCATGCGATTTTGAGCTGTCTGAATCTCAATTTGGAATTCAGGAAAGCCGGATCAGATGGGGGCCGGTCTGGCTTTGCTGATTCCCAAATCCTAATCAGGGACGCGCAGCTTAGGTAACGCGGCCAGAGTGGCAAAGGATTTTTCGTGCCCGTCGTCAACCCGCCTGCTTCACTGCGCACATGGCGCTGCCCTACAAGATTTCAACGCTGCTTTACTGCTTCAATGACCGCGATGAAATCCTGCTGCTCGAACGCGCGCAGGAGCCGAATCACGGCTTGTGGAGTCCGCCCGGCGGCAAGCTGCACACGGACGACGGCGAATCCCCTTACGCCTGTGCCTGCCGGGAAGCGCACGAGGAAATGGGGTTGTCACTGGCCCCGTCGGATCTGCATCTCACCGGGCTCATCAGCGAGCACGGTTACCAGGGCAACGCACACTGGTTGATGTTCCTGTTCGAGGTGAAGCGGCGGCTCCAGGTGCTGCCGCCGCCCATGAAGGAGGGGCGATTTGGTTTTTTCCCGCGCGCCGCACTGGCCGGTTTGCGTCTGCCGCAGACGGACGCGGAGAGCATCTGGCCGCTGTTCTGGCGGCATCGCGGCGGCTTCTTTGCCGCGCACTGCCATTGTCATGCCGACGGCCGCAACGCGTGGACGGTGGAGCAGAGTGTCGGCGACGCGAACTCCGGGGACTGTTGAGCAGCACGCCGCGCCGCCAACGCCAGCCTCGTTCAATCGACGGGCAATTTAACCACGATGGTCGTTCCCGCCCCGGGCACGGAGAGAATGCTGATCTGGCCGCGGTGCGTTTCAATGATGCGCCCGACAATGGCGAGGCCAAGACCGGTTCCCTTGCGCTTGGTGGTTTTCAGCAGGGATTTGAAGGCGCCGCGCCGCTCCTCGGCCGTCATGCCGTGGCCGGTATCGCGAAATTGAATCTGCACCCAGCGTCCGCTGCCGCCGTCTTGATCCGCGGGCGCCTCGCTCGTTGAAATGGTCAGCTGCCCGCCGTTGGGCATGGCTTCGAGCGCGTTGAGCGAGAGGTTCAGAAAGACCTGCTCCAGTTGCGTCGCGTCGGCGGAAACCAGTGGCAAGTCGGGCTGCAATTCGCGCACGCATTCGACGCCCTGGTTCTTCAGCTTGTGCCGCATCAGCAGGTGCAGTTCCTCGAGCAAACGGTTCAAATCCACCGGGGCAAGCTGCGGCTCCGTCGTGCGCGACAGCGCGAGCACCTGTTCCACGATGCGGTTCAGCAGGTCAATTTTCTCGCTGATGATGCGGGCATCCGTCGCGCGCGGGTCCGCCTCGGGAAATTTCAAATCCAGCGAGTGATAGAGCATCTTCATCACGGTCAGCGGATTGCGGATTTCATGGGCGACCTCCGCCGCCAGCAGGCCGAGGGCGGACAGCTTTTCGTTCTGCCGCAGGTGCTCCTCCACATCCACAACGCGTTCGTAAAGGCGGGCCTTTTCGATGGCGATGGCGGAAAGTTCGGCAAAAATGGACAGGATCCGCACTTCCTCGTTGGAAAAATTGTAAGGGGATCCGGTGTAAACGTTGAGTGCGCCAATGGCGCGGCCGGAGAACAGCAGCGGCACGCTCAACAGCGAAACCAGCCCCTCGCGCCGGGCAATGTCCACGTTTTGATACTGGCCGGCGGCCTGGACATTCTCGAGCTGCAGGGGTTTACGGCGACGGACCACCACGCCGACAAAACTTTCCTCCACCGTCAACCGCGACTTGGTGATGTAGGCCTCGCCCGCGCCGTAGCTGGCCCGCAAATCGAGCCAGGCGCGGCTCTCATCGAGCAGCATCAACGAGCACATCTTGGCCCGCATCAGTTCGCAGGCGTCACGCGTGATGGCATTCAGGGCGTCGTCCAGGTTGATGGCCGAATTGATGGTCCGGCTGACGTTGGTGAGCGATTCAAAGAGGCGCGCCTTCTGCCGCAACTGTTCGTAAAGCCAGGTGTTGCGGATGACTTCCGCCGCCTGCCGCGCCAGTTCCTGCAACAGTTCCTGATCACGATCATTGAAGGCCTCCGCCGCGTGGGAATCGACATTCAGCACGCCGCGCACTTCGCCGTTCACCTCCAGCGGCACGGCCAGCTCGGACTGGATTTGCGGCAGCAGACTCACGTAACGGCGGTCGCTGGCCACATCCCCCGTCCGCACGGGCTGGCCCGACTTCGCCACCCAGCCCGTGATGCCCTCGCCGACCCGCAGCTTGAGTTTGAGCGCCGGCGCGGGCAGGCCGATGGACGCCTGGATTTCCAGCAGGCCGGTATTCGGATTGATCAACGATACGGAGCCGCTCGACGCCCGCATCGCCTTGACCGCCTCGCTCACGATCAGTTGCAACGCCGCCTCGGGTTCGAGGGTGGAGTGGATGGTCTGGCTGATCTGATACAGCAGCGTGAGGCGTTCGTATTGAGCCTTGAGGGTGGCGAGTTCGGAGTTCATGGCGGTTCACCGAACGCGGCTGATCAGGAACAACGCGGCCCCGCCAAAGACCAGATTGGGCAGCCACGCGGCCAGCCAGGGCGGCAGGAATCCGCCGCTGCCGAACGCGAGCGCCAGTTGTTGCAGCACAAAGTAGGCGAAGCAGATGAAAATGCTGCTGGCTACGCCCGCGAAAATGTTTCGGCGGCCTGAGGCCGCGCCGAACGGCAGGGCGATCAACACCACGACGGCGCACGTCCAGGGCGCGGCAATCCGGCCGTGCAGCTTGGTGTAAAGCCAGGCGCGATCCGCCGGCAGCAGCGTGGGATGCAGCCGCAGATAATCCAGCAGGTCAACCAGCGGAATGTCGGCCCGCTTCGCCCGCCGGATGCTCAGGCCGTTGCTGATCTTCACTTCGCTCCGAATCTGTTCGGGCGGCTCCTTTAATTCAGCCACGGCGAGATAATTCGTTTTCAAGAACGGGACCAGGGTCGGGTCCGTCGGCGAAGTCTGGCGCAATTCGCTGACGTTGGAGAAGGCCCAGCCGCCATTCGTGTAACGGCCCTGTTCGGCGTAGAGCACCGCCCACGTCCCGTCCGGCAACGGCCAGGTCACGTTGAGCCGGGTCATTTCACCACTCTTCAGGTTGTAGGTGCCGATCTGCCACCGGTGACGTTCCCGGGCGTTGTAAAAACCCAGGTTGCGCACCAGCTCGGCTTCGCCGGATTGCCCGGCCGGCCGAATGCGGCGCGTCAGCAGGTCGTCCGCCAGCGCGGTGGTCCGCGGCACAACCAGCTCATTCAACGCGAACAGGACCAGGCTGAAGGTCAAACCCACGCCAAGGTAAGGCGCGGCCAGCCGCCACAGGCTGACCCCCGCCGCGCGGATCGCGGTGATTTCGTTGTGGCGGGCGTGGTGCGTCAGCGCGTAGAGCAGGGCGAGCAGCAAGGCGACGGGCAGCACGATGACGAGAATTTCCGGCGTGCTGGCGAGATAATATTCCGCAATGTCCGGGCCGTGCATCTTGGCCTTCTGAAATTCCGCCAGTTGCGCGAAGAGATCGAAGGCGACCCAGAAGGTCAAAATGCCGCCCAGGCAAAAAACCAGGGGCAGGAGCAATTCGCGCAGAAGATAGCGGTCCAGCAGACGCATCGCCGGGAAGCTAACGGTGCTCCCCCTCGGGCTCAAGCCTTCCGCCGGGGCGGCGGGGAGCATATCGGCGGTCGGAGCACCGGTCTCCGACCGGCTTTGGGTGGCCAAACTTGGTTCCGCGTTCTTCCCGTAACGAGCCACGCCGGAGGCTCCCACGGTTTAAGCCGACCGGAGGTCGGCGCTCCGGGCGGCGGATGGGGCCGGCCAAACCACTCTCGACAGTGCTGAACAACCGGAATAGTGTCGCGGGTGTGAAGCATGATAGCCCTCAATGGGTGCAGTTCATCTCATGTTGGTCATTCCTGCGTCAAAGCATCTTCGCCGGTTTCGTCACAGTGCTTGGACTGCTGCTGTTCGTAGGCTGTGGCACTACCACCATAAACGGCAACTCGAAGCCAGCGATTTCTGTTACCATCCCGTATGGCTCGCATGATTCGCTCCGGCCCTTCCGCCCTTACAGCAGACACGGAAATAATTTTTTTGTTCTGCTGACCAACGTAAGCAAGAAACCAGTTCGGGTATGGCAGGAGTGGTGTAGTTGGGGTTACTACTCACTAAAGTTTGAAGCGTTCGGGGAGGACGGAAAGAGACATTTAATTAAAAGGAAACCTACAAGCTTTTACGCCAATTTTCCCGATTGTGTTGAGCTTCCCCCGGGAGAATCAGTTGTGTGGCGTGTTGAACTTGATCCTTCGGAGTGGGTGGATTTGTCATGGCTGGCAACGAACAAAGTAGAGCATGTCAAACTACGGGCAATTTACAGCGTGGATACTGATGAAGAAAGCAAGCGATATGATGTGTGGGTTGGATGCTCGTCATCTCGTATGTATGATTTTATTTTGAGCCAGCCAAGCATCCCCGTCAAATAAGTGAACCAAGCATTCCAGCCTTTTACCACGGTGTCAGGGTTTGTTCTGCATTCTCTTCTGCAACTCTAAAACAAAAACCGGCGTCACCTGACGCCGGTTTGCGCAAAGTCTGTCCGTCTGCTTAGGCCGTGATGGCGGCTTCCTTCAGCAGCCAGTCGTAGCCCTTCTCTTCCAGTTCGAGCGCGAGCTCCTTGCCGCCGGTGCGAATGATGCGGCCGTCCGCCAGCACATGGACGAAGTCCGGAACGATGTAATTGAGCAGCCGCTGGTAATGCGTGATGAGCAGTTGCGAGCGTTCCTTGGACCGCAGCTTGTTGACGCCGTCGGCCACAATGCGCAGGGCGTCGATGTCGAGGCCGGAGTCCGTCTCGTCCAAAATGGCCAGCACGGGTTCCAGCACGGCCATCTGGAAAATTTCATTCCGCTTCTTTTCGCCACCGGAAAAACCTTCATTCACGGAACGCTTGAGCAGGTCGTCGCGCAGCTCGAGCAGCTTCATCTTTTCTTTGACCAGGGTCAGAAACTCCATCGCGTCCAGTTCGGGCTGGCCGTGGTGTTTGCGGATTTCATTCAGCGCGGCCTTCAAAAAGTAGGTGCTGTTCACGCCGGGGATTTCAACCGGATATTGGAAGGCCAGAAACACGCCTTCGCGGGCGCGTTCTTCAGGATCGAGGTCGAGGAGGTCCTGGCCCTTGAAGCAGACTTCGCCGCCGGTAATGTCATAACCTTCGCGCCCGGCCAGCACGCTCGCGAGCGTGCTCTTGCCGGAGCCGTTGGGGCCCATCACCGCGTGCACTTCACCGGGATAGATGGTCAGGTTGATGCCTTTGAGGATTTGCTTGCCCTCAACGCCGGCGCTGAGGTTTTTGATTTCCAGAATCGGTTGCTTGCTCATGTTTGAAATCTCTTCCAGCCACGGATTGAACACGGATGAAACACGGATTCAACTTGATCAGTGCTTCATCTGCGCTTCAAAACACCATTCGCTTAAACTCTACTTTCGTGCGGCCAAAGTTGATCAACAGACCAACCTTGACGCCGGTTGCTTTTAATTCGTTCAACAACTGCGGCTCGTCTTCCGCATTGTAATTCTTTGCCGTCTTCAACTCGACGAGGACAACGTCGTTCACCCAAAGGTCGACGCGAAAGTCACCGACGATCGCGTCTCGATTTTTTACCTTGATCGAACTCTCAATCTCACATCTAAGACCCGCCCGATGCAGTTCCACCTGCATCGCCTTCTGATAAACACTTTCAAGAAATCCGTAACCAAGCTCCCCATAAACGGCAAACGCCGCCCCGATGATTTTTTCGGTGACATCCGCATGTTCCAGCTTGGTTTCCACGTCTGTGTTTCATCCGTGTTCAATCCGTGGCCAAAATATCACCCCACGCTGCCTTCGAGGCTCACGCCGAGGAGCTTCTGCGCTTCAAAGGCGAATCCCATCTGGAGTTACTTGAACACTTCCTTGCAGAATCCGTTCACGATCATGTTCACGGCGTCCTGCGTCGCGATGCCGCGGGCGTTGCAATAGAAGATCTGGTCCTCGCCGATCTTGGACGTGGTGGCCTCGTGCTCGACGCTGGCGGAGGTGTTCTTGACCTCGATGTAGGGGAACGTGTGGGCGCCGCATTTCGCGCCGATCAACATGGAATCGCACTGCGAGAAGTTGCGGGCGTTGGCCGCGCTCTTGCGGATTTCCACGAGGCCGCGATAGCTGTTCTGCCCGCGGCCCGCCGAAATGCCCTTGGACACGATGGTGCTGCTGGTGTTCTTGCCGATGTGAATCATCTTCGTGCCGGTGTCGGCCTGCTGGTAGTTGTTCACCACCGCGACGGAGTAGAATTCGCCCTTGGAATTGTCGCCCAGCAGAATGCAACTGGGGTATTTCCAGGTGATGGCCGAGCCGGTCTCCACCTGCGTCCAGCAAATCTTGGAATTGCGGCCCTTGCAGAGGCCGCGCTTGGTCACAAAATTGTAAATGCCGCCCTTGCCCTGCTCATCCCCGGGATACCAGTTCTGCACGGTGGAGTATTTGATCTCGGCATTTTCCAGCGCCACCAGTTCAACGACGGCGGCGTGGAGCTGGTTTTCATCGCGCATGGGCGCGGTGCAGCCCTCGAGGTAGCTGACGTGCGCGCCCTCGTCGGCCACAATCAACGTGCGCTCGAACTGGCCGGTGTTGGAGGCGTTGATGCGGAAATACGTCGAAAGCTCCATCGGGCAACGCACCCCCTTCGGGATGTAGCAGAACGAGCCATCGCTGAAGACCGCCGAGTTCAACACAGCATAGAAGTTGTCGGTGTAGGGCACCACCGAACCGATGTATTTCTTCACCAGCTCCGGGTGCTCCTTGATGGCCTCGCTCATCGAGCAAAAAATGATGCCCTTTTCGGCGAGTTGCTCCTTGAACGTGGTGCCCACCGAAACGCTGTCAAACACGGCGTCCACAGCCACGCCGGCCAGCCGCGCGCGTTCCCGCAGCGGGATGCCGAGCTTTTCGTAGGTTTCCAACAGCTTCGGGTCCACCTCGTCCAGGCTCTTGGGTGCATTGGCCTTTTGCTTCGGTGCGGAGTAATAGCTGATGGCCTGGAAATCAATCGGCGGATGCGTGACCTTCGGCCACTTCGGCTCCTGCATCGTCAGCCAGTGGCGATAGGCCTTGAGCCGCCAGTCGGTCATCCATTCCGGCTCGCCTTTCTTCCGGGAAATCAGGCGGATGATGTCCTCGTTCAATCCGGCGGGCGCGGACTCGGTTTCAATGTCCGTGACGAAGCCGTATTTGTATTCCTGCTTTACGAGGGATTCAATGGTTTCGGTGGCTGTGCTCATCAGTGCAAAATCAGATTGGGTTTGGTTACACCTTCTTCGCCTTCGGTGCCGGACGGCAGTCGGGACAGGAACCGTGCGCCGCAATTTCGTAATGGTCAACCGTGAAACCCTTTGGGGCCGGCAGGGCGGCGCAGGGACTGGCGGGCAGGTCCACGTCAAACACGCCGCCGCACCGGTCGCAATAAAAATGCCAGTGCTCGTGCATGTTCGGGCAGAAGCGCGCCGCGCCGCGCTCCATTTTCACCTGCCGCACCACGCCCGTTTTCACCAGCGCATCAAGGCAGTTGTAAACAGTCGCCATGGAAATCTCCGGCATCGCCTGCTTGGCGCGCAGGAAGACCTCCTCCGCGGTCGGGTGATCCCGCTTCTTGAGCAGCACGTCGTAAACGCGCTGCCGTTGCTGCGTCGCACGAAAGCCCGTGGCCGCCAGTTGCTGGCGGAGCTGACGTTGGGCGGCGGTTGACGCAAGTGGTTTCACCGGTCCACCAAGCTAGCGGGGAACTGGGGCAAGTCAATATTTAGAATTATTCTAAATTGATGCGCCCGGGCGGCGGACGGACGCCCTCGGCCGCCCGGAACCTTCAGGCCCGGGGACGGGCCCGATAGACGCTGACCTTGGCTGGCGGCAGGTTCTGCCAGACGATCTGCGAATCCACCGCGTGAAAGGCTCGGGTGGGCGCGTGGCCGTTGATGAGCTGGTAGCTGTATTGAACCCAGGGCGCATCCGGCAGCAGCGCGGCGTGAATCAGCTCGGAAAGCTGCCGCACCTGGTCGTCGGAAAACACCTTGAGCGGCAGGCTGGAAAATACGCCGCCGAATTTTTGGCCGGGCAGAATCTGGTGCAACTGCAGGGCATCACCACAAACGATGCGGGCCCTGGGAAATTTTTCCTGCAGAAAACCGGCCAGGCGCGGCGACTTTTCCACAGCAATCAACCGCTCTTCCGGCAGCCCGGCGGCAAGCAGCTTCTCCGTGACGATGCCGGTGCCCGGGCCCAGTTCGAGGATGCACTCGTTTTGCGAAGCCGGCAGCCAGCTGGCCATGGCCTCCGCCAGCGCGGGCGAACTCGGCCAGACGGTGCCCATCTGCCGGGGATATTTGGCCAGTTCCGCCAGGAACAGTTTCAGGGAATTTTGTTTGGCAGGCATGAGAGGGAAAGTCAGTTGGCGGAAATTTCCTGCGGCCCCTTGCCGCCGTTGATGAGAAAGAGGACGGCCATCCGCACGGCCAGTCCGTTGGTGACCTGCTCGAGAATCACCGAGCGCTCGCCATCCGCGATGTCGCTGTCAATTTCCACGCCGCGGTTGATGGGCCCGGGGTGCATGATCAACACGTCCGGCTTGGTCAGCTTGAGCCGCTGTTTGTTCAAGCCAAACAGGCGCGTGTATTCATTGATGCTGGGGAACATGGTTTTGCGCTGCCGCTCGTGCTGGATGCGCAGCAGGTTGATGACGTCCGCCTCGCGGATGGCGTCCTCCATGTCGTAAGTGACGCGGCAGCCCATCTGCTCGAATGTCTTCGGCACCAAGGTGGCCGGCCCGCACAGCGTCACGCGGGCGCCGAGCTTGAGCAACGCCCAGATGTCCGAGCGGGCCACGCGGCTGTAAAGAATGTCGCCCAGGATCGTGACGTTCAGGCCGGCTAGCGACCCCTTTTTTTCGCGAATGGTGAAGACGTCGAGCAGCGCCTGTGTGGGATGTTCATGCGCGCCGTCGCCGGCGTTGATGACATGGGCGTTCAGCACCCGCGACAGGAACTCGGCCGCGCCACTGGCGCTGTGACGAATCACAATGAAATCAATGTTCAGCGCCTCCAGGTTCTTGGCCGTGTCCTTCAGGGTCTCGCCTTTTTTCAGCGACGAGGCCTCGGCGGTGAAATTGATGATGTCGGCGGAGAGCCGTTGCTCGGACAGTTCAAAGCTGGTCCGCGTGCGGGTGGAGGGCTCCACGAAGAGATTGACGACCGTTTTGCCGCGCAGGGCCGGCACTTTCTTGATGGCCCGCTCGCCGACGGCTTTGAACGCGCGCGCCGTGTCCAGGATGGTCGTGATCTCCTCTTCCGACAGGGACGCGATGTCCAAAAGGTGTTTGCGCTGCCAGGCCATGAATTCTCAAGAGGTCGCTAACTCCGGCGCATCCTGCCCATAACCGCCGCCGCTTGCCAGAAAATCATTTCCGCTCCAGCGAAATCCGGTCCGTGCCGGTCAGTTCCTTGAGCTCCACCCGCACCCAGTCCGCCGGGCTGGTGGAGACATTTTTGCCGACAAAATCCGCCCGAATCGGCAATTCCCGATTGCCGCGGTCCACAAGCACGGCGAGCTGAATCCGGCTGGGCCGGCCAAAGTCGTTCAGCGCATCCATTGCCGCCCGGATCGTGCGGCCGCTGAACAACACATCGTCCACCAGCACCACCGTCCGCCCATTGATGTCGCACGGGATTTCCGTGGGATGCAGTTGTGGAGCCGCGCGCTGATCCAAGTCGTCCCGGTGCATGGAAATATCCAACGCACCCGTGGGAACCGGGTGTCCCCAAATGCCTTCCAACAGGATCGCCAACCGGCGGGCCAGCGGCACCCCGGTGTCCTGAATGCCGACCAGCACGACATCGCCGCTGACTTCGTTGCGCTCGGCAATTTCATGCGCCACGCGCGTCAGCGTCCGTTGAATCGTTGGACCGTCAAGGAGTTTGGCTGGTTCCGGCATATAAACGACAAACCGCCCGGCAGACGGGGCGGATACAGCTGTTGAATCAACAATGTCCTCAACGCGGCTCCCAGTTCCGCGCCGAGGTCAAGACTTCACTGAACGGTTTTCGGGCGCTTGGGCGGAGCGTTCTTTGCGCCATTTTGCGCGGTGCTTCACGATCCAGTCGGTCAGAGCCTGCTCAAATCCGATGTCCCGGCCCGCCTTTTCGGATTCCAACCACTTGTGGCGAAGAATCTCCTCACGCTCGGCCAGAAACTCCCGATACAGGGAAGATCGCTTCAGCAAATCTTCTCCCGTGTCTGGACGCTTAGCGTTCTCGGACATATACATAGCAAAAGCGTGGTTGGCGGTTCAAATGTAACGCCCTCCGGCCCGATGACAACCGGAAATTAATGGCATGAATATGCGACACCGGCGCCGGCTGGCAACACCTGCCACCGTTCCAACACAACTCACTCCCATTCAATGGTTCCCGGCGGTTTGCTGGTGATGTCCAACACACACCGATTAACCCCTTTGACTTCGTTGATGATGCGCGTGGCCAGGCGTTCCAAAAGGTCGTAAGGCAACTTGACCCAGTCGGCCGTCATGCCATCCTGCGACTCAACGGCCCGCACCGCGATGGTGTATTCATACGTTCGCTCGTCACCCATGACCCCCACGCTCCGGCAGGGCAACAAAACAGCAAAGCTCTGCCAGATTTTGTAATAAAGCCCGCTGGTCTTCATTTCTTCAACCACGATGGCATCCGACTCGCGCAGAATCCGCAGCTTGTCGCGGCTGATTTCACCCAAACACCGCACGGCCAACCCCGGTCCGGGGAACGGCTGACGCCAGACAATCTCCTTGGGCAGGCCGAGTTCCAAGCCCAGCACGCGCACTTCATCCTTGAACAGGCAGCGTAACGGTTCGACGAGCTTGAATTTCATGCCCTTGGGCAGGCCGCCGACATTGTGATGGCTCTTAATCATGGCCGCCGGATTGCCGGCGATGGGCACCGATTCAATGACATCCGGATACAGCGTGCCCTGCGCCAAAAACTTCGCCTTGCCGGCGCGCTTCGTGGCCGCCTGGAAGACGTCAATAAATGTCTTGCCGATGACTTTGCGTTTCCGTTCCGGTGCGGTCACGCCCTTCAGCTTTTTCAGGAACAGCGCCGTAGCGTCTTCGTATTGCAGCTTGATCTTGAAATTGCGGCCGAACACTTCACGCACCACGTCCGCCTCCCGCGCGCGCAGCAGACCGTTGTTCACGAAAATGCACGTAAGCTGGTCGCCAATCGCCTTGTGCAACAGCGCCGCCGCCACGCTTGAATCGACGCCGCCGCTCAACCCCAGGATCACCCGCTCATTGCCCACCTGCGCCCGGATCTCCTCCACGGCCTGTTCGATGTAGTTCCGCATCGTCCAATTCTTGCCGCAGCCGCAGATGCGGTGGACAAAATTGCCGACGATTTCCCTGCCCCGCGGCGTATGGACCACTTCCGGATGGAACTGGATGCCAAAAAATTTCTTCCCGCTGTGCTCAATGGCCGCGTAATCGGAGTTTTCCGTGGTGGCCACGACGGTGAAATGCTTCGGCAGGCGCGTCAGCTTGTCACCATGGGAATTCCAGACCTGCAAGGCCGCGGGCAGGCCCTCGAACAAGGCGCAATTCGGATCCAGCACCGTCAAAGTGCCCTTGCCATATTCGCGCTTCGGTCCTTTTTCCACCTTGCCGCCGAGAAAATGCGCCAGCAGTTGCACCCCGTAGCAGATCCCCAGCACGGGCAGGTTCAGCTTGAAAATGCCCGGGTCGGGCAACGGCGCGTTGGGGGCATACACCGACGAGGGACCGCCCGAGAGGATCAACCCCTTGGGCGCCAGTGCGGCAATTTCCCTGACCGGGGTGTCAAAGGGCAGAATGGTGGAATACACGTTGCACTCGCGAATCCGCCGCGCGATGACTTGCGTGTATTGCGAACCAAAATCGAGGATGACGATTTGTTCGATCATGAAGGGGTCGAAGTGTGGCCGGCCGCCCCGTGATGGCGAGCAAAAAACAGCGACCCGAAGCACAACCACCTCCGGTCACCTGCCGCGCTCTGGTCGGCCCCGCCGGCACCCGCAACGACGCCCCAACGGCAAGGAAGCCTGCCACCGTCCAAATCAGGCAGTGCTCCGCTGGCTTGGTCACTCTGGCATCGCCAGTTATGCCGCCCGCCCGTCCCCCCAAAGCAGTCCAGCCGGCCGGTCGGGAGGTCCGTGGGCACCCTTTTGCCGCGCTTGCACAACCGCCCTGCATCTCCTACTCTGCGCGGCTCGTTGTCGGGCGCACGGCGCGTCGCCGCGGGCCGCAACGCATTTGAAAGGTTCGCTGTGAACGTCACCGTTGAAAATCAGGCCTCGTGCCGCAAGCTGCTCCGCTTTGAAGTGGACGCTGCCGCCGTGGACGCCATGTTCGCGTCCGTCACCAAGGAGTTTCAGAAGCAGGCCGCCCTGCCCGGGTTTCGCCCCGGCAAGGCGCCCGTTCCGATGGTCCTCAAAAAATACGAGGTGGACATCGCGGAGGAGGTGAAGCGCAAGCTGATCTCGGAAAACTACCGCAAGGCGCTCGACGAACAGAAGCTCGACGTGCTCGGCTACCCCGACATCAAGGATTCCGAATTTGGCCGCGGCAAGCCCCTGAAGTTCGAGGCCACCGTGGAAACGGCACCCGACATCGAACTGCCCGAATACAAGGGCCTGCCGGCCAAACGCGAGGCCCAGAAGGTCACCGACGAGGACGTCGATAAGGCCCTGAACGTCCTGCGCGAACAACGCGTGGACTACAAGACCGCCGACCGCGCGCTCGCCACGGGCGACATCGCCGTGGTGAATTACACCGGCGCCTGCGACGGCAAACCCATCACGGAACTCGCCCCCACCGCCAAGGGCCTGACCGAGCAGAAAGGGTTCTGGATCTCCACCGACGGACAGGCGTTCATTCCCGGCTTTGCCGAACAACTCCTCGGCGCCAAGGCCGGTGACAAGCGCACGGTGAACGTGGATTTCCCCGCCGACTTCGTGACCGCCCAACTGCAGGGCAGAAAGGGTGTCTATGACGTCGAACTCGTCGAAGTGAAGGAAAAGGTGCTGCCTGAATTAAACGATGAATTCGCCAAGTCCTTCGGCGCCGAAAGCCTCGAAAAACTGCGCGAAGGCGTGCGCAAGGACCTCGAAAACGAGCTGACCTACAAGCTTGATCGCAGCATCCGCAACCAGATCATCCGGGCGTTGATGGACAAGGTGAACTTTGACCTGCCGGAAAGTGCCGTGGCGCAGGAAACCAAGAACGTGGTCTATGACATCGTCCGTGAGAACCAGAAACGCGGCGTCGGCCGCGAACTGATCGAGAAGGAGAAGGACCAGATTTACGCCGCCGCCGCGCAGGGCGCCAAGGAACGTGTGAAGAGCGCCTTCCTGTTCCGCAAGATCGCGGAAAAGGAGGACATCAAGGTGTCGCAAGAGGAAGTGCTCCGGCGCATCCACACCCTGGCCGGCGTCTATCAGGTCGAGCCGAAGAAGTTTTTGCAGGACCTGCAGAAGCGCAATGGCGTGATTGAAATCTACGACCAGATCGCCAATGAAAAGGTGGCGGAATTCCTGCAACAGCACGCGCAAATCGAGGAAGTGCCAGCGGGCTCGCTGAGCCCGGCGCAGGCCTGAGCGCCGCGTGATTGATTCTCAAAATACAAACGCCGCCGGGCCGCCGGCGGCGTTTTGCTTTTTCATTCACTGCGTCCGCCCGAATTTCTTCTCCAGTTCGCGCCAGCTCATTTCGATCAGCGTGGGCCGGCCGTGCGGACAGGTGTAGGGCATCGCACACCGGCGCAAATCTTCCACCAGGTTTTCCAGTTCACGACCCGCCAGCGGATCGTTGGCCTTCACCGCGTGACGGCAGACCGTTTTGGCCACGACCTGTTCGCCCAGCCGCGCGGAGTTCACGTCTTCGCCCGCCGCCTTCAACTCGTCCACCAGCTCCAGCGCAAAACGCCGCGCGTCGCTCACCTTCACAAACGGCGGCAGTGCATCGAGCAGAAACGTGCGCTCGCCAAACTCGCTCAAGCTTACGCCCAGCCGCGTCAACGTTTCCATTTGCTGCCGCAGGAACGTCGCGTCGCGGACGGAGAGTTCCAGCGTCTCGGGCAGCAACAGGCGTTGCAAAGGCGCCTGGCCGCCCTGCTCCACGCGCGTCAGCATCTGTTCATACAAAATCCGCTCGTGCGCCGCGTGCTGGTCGAGCAGCACCAGGCCGCGGTCCGATTCCAGCACCACGTAAAGCCGCCCGATGACGCCCACCATCCGCAACGGCACTTGCAGCAACGGCACCGCTCCGGTCCCCAACGGCGCAGCCACAGGCGCAACCGGCGTAGCCGCGGGCATCTGGACGGGCGCGGGAACCGGCCGGGCCGGCGGCGCGAAGCCCATGGGCAGCGCAGGCTGCTCGCGATGTTGCGGCACGGGCGCGGGCGCGGGCGCCGGGGACAATTCAAACTTGGGCAGCGACGGCTCAATTGCGGCCGGCACCGGCGGAGACGCTGAAAGGGCCGCGGATTTGGCCGGTCCAGAAACGGCCCCGCCAGCCGGCACCGTTGCGGTGTGAAAATTCAGCAGCGTCTGCCGCACCGCGTTCATCACCACGCGGCGCACTTCGAACTCGCGATGAAACTTCACTTCGCGCTTCGCCGGATGGATGTTCACGTCCACCAGCGCGGGGTCAATTTCCACGAACAGGCAGCACAACGGGAAGCGGCCTTTCATCAGCGCGGTGTGATACCCTTCCATCAGCGCGTAATTCAGCTCGCGGTTCTCGACGGGCCGGCGGTTGACGAACACATGCTGGTCTTCGCGGGTGGAGCGCGAAACGCCGGGTGCGCCGATGAAACCCCAGACGCGCATTGGCGATTTTCGGGTTTGCCCCGCTGTTTCCGGGCCGGCTTCGTCCGGCGCGCCCTCGCTCCAGTTCAATTCGCCCGTGGCGTCCACCGCCAGCAGCCGCTCCTCGCCGCCGAGCACGGCGCGCAGCCGTTCACGGAGCGCGTCCAACCGGGCCGCCGCATCGCTGCCGGATTTGACGGCAGGGAGCTGCCACACCACGCGCGTGTCCTTGATGAACGTGAAGGCAATGGCCGGATGGGCCAGCGCCGCGAGCGTCACATAATGTTGAATGTGCGCCGATTCCGTTTCCTCGGTGCGCAAAAACTTGCGGCGCGCGGGCACGTTGAAGAACAACTGCCGCACCTCGATGGTGGTGCCGGGCGCACAGCCAGCAGCTTTGACCTCGGTGATCTTCCCGCCGTTGACGACAATCTGCGTGCCCTCGGGTGAGGCATTGTCGCGTTCGCGGGTGGTCAGTGTGAAGCGGCTGACGCTGGCAATGCTGGGCAGTGCTTCACCGCGAAAACCCATCGTGGCAATGGCGGACAAATCATCGGCGCTGCGAATCTTGCTCGTCGCGTGGCGTTCGAGCGACAGCAGCGCGTCATCGCGGCTCATGCCCACGCCGTCGTCGGTGATGCGGATGAGGCTGCGGCCGCCCGCCTGGATTTCCACCGTGATGCGCACGGCCTGCGCATCGAGCGCGTTCTCGACGAGTTCCTTGACCACGCTGGCGGGACGTTCCACCACTTCGCCGGCGGCGATCTGGTTGGCGACGTGGTCGGGAAGGAGATGGATGCGGTTCATGGCGGCGCGCGGACGGCGGGGACGGGTCGGTTCAGCCGGGGCGCGGCAGCGAGAAGATGAAAATGGCGCCGCGCCCGGGCCGGTGCTCGGTCCAGATACGCCCGTGGTGATCTTCGATGATGCGCTTGCAGATGGAGAGGCCGAGGCCGGTGCCGGATTTTTTGCCGAACGTGGCGAACGGCTCGAAAAGCTTCGTGGCAATCTCCGGGGCGATGCCCGGACCGGTGTCCTCCACTTCGGCAATAATGCGCGTTTCCTTCAAATAAAAGCGCAGCATGATGATGCCGCCGCTGGGCATGGCCTGCGCGGCGTTGTGGAGCAGGTTGTGAAACACACGCCGCAACCGTGGCGGGTTGAGCGCCATTGGCACGGCGGGCGGTTCGCTGTCAAAATGAATGGCGATGCCGCTTTGTTCGAGTTCGACACGCAGCTCCCCAACCACGTCCTGCGCGAACGCGGCAAAATCCGTCTGCCCCAGAATCACCGCGCTGCCGGAGCCCTGCGTGAATTCAAGAATCTCGCCGACCATTTCGCTGATGCGGTCGAGCTGGCGGCGCACCCGCGCCACGGCCTGGGCGCGGGCCTCAGAAGCCAGATTGTCATTGGCAAGCGTCTCCGCGGTAAGGCCGATGATGTTCAGCGGGTTCTTCAGGTCGTGCACAATCGAACGGGCAAAGCGGCCCAGCAGCGTCAGGCGTTCGGCCTGGGAGATTTCATGGACGTGGCGCGCATTGAACTCGCGCAAGCGATGGCTGATCTCGCGCATCAGGTTGACCGCGATGTCGGGCGTGTGGTGCACGAACGTGAGCATTTCGCCCGCCGGGATGCGATACAGCACCACCGGCTCGGCCGCAACGGCGGACGCGGAACGCGGCTTGAATTCGATCACCGCCATTTCGCCAAAAAAGTCGCCCGGCCCCAGCTTGGTGATGATCTGCCGTTTTTCGGCGCTGACTTCGGCGGAAATTTCCACCGTGCCGGCGCGGATGACATAGACCGCATCCCCCGGATCACCTTCATGGAAGATTTCGTGCCCGGCCGGAAAGGATTCCACGCGGCACAGCCCCCGCAACGTGTTCAGCTCGGTGGCCGTCAGGCCGTCGAACAGCTTGCAGGCGCTCAGTGAAACCATGAGGCCACTTTAAGAGAATCAGGAGGCAGGTAAAGGGAAAGCATGGGAGATTGCGGTGGGGCGCGCCGCAGCTTGACGCTCCACCTCGGGAAACCTAGTATGCGCGTCGGATGGTGGCCGTAGTTCAATGGTAGAGCCCCAGATTGTGGTTCTGGTTGTTGCGGGTTCGAGTCCCGTCGGCCACCCCATCCTTCCCCCTGACTCCCCGAAATCCGGTGCCGCTTTTCGTTGACGCAAGCCCACCGCCCGTCACGAAATCCAACCCGTCTCCTTTCGCAGCCACCTGACCGGAACGGCACCGTAACAGTCGATTCCGCCACGAATACGAGACGGAGTTGACGTGAATGGCGCGAAGTGTCGCCAATTCAGGCCGGTGAAATTTGCGCAAGCGCCTTTTGTTTTCGAAGCGTAACTCACTCTCGCAGCCCGAGGCCGATGTTCAAGCGGCAACGACTGCACACAAAGGATTCCAGCTCCGGCGCGGACCACGACAAGCCGCACCGGGGACACTGTGAAAATCTCCGCACCAGCAGCAATCCGCTGAAGCCCGCCAGAAAGCAAGCCAGCCCGAAATGCCAGCGCGTGGTGACACCAACGAAAACCGCCACCAGCACCAACGCTCGCATCAGAAACCAACCGGACCAACCGCCAACAAATCGGGCCACCCGGAATGCGCTCCTGATCTTGGGGCACTCGTCCGGATCGGGATTTATCAGGCGTTCCATGGGTGTCTAACCTTCAAGATGTCAGCGCGGTTTTGCCGTTGGCTGCTCATCACTCACGCGTCGCAATTTCCTCAACCAAATCAGATTTAAGATGCTCAAGACAGCTAACACGAGCAAAGTCCACACTGCGACACCAAATAGGACCCTGCAAATCTCGGTGGCATTGCTGCCGACTTGCGCCAGCACAGAAGCTCTGCCCTTCAGCGCCCGTTCCCATCCGTCCAGCCCCAAACCCGGCCGACACGGCGCGCCGTTCACCAATTCCGTAGGCGTCAACCCGTTGTTTTGGCGTGTGCCCCGAACGCGGACCGCAAGGACGGCGGGAGCAGGGGCGTGGCTCCGGGGCACGCACAGACATGGCATGCCACATCAGCGGCATGCCGGTGGATGTCCGCCAGCGGCAGTTGATGCAAAAGCCCCATCACCAGCGCGGCCGCGAAGGCGTCTCCGGCGCCAACCGTGTCGACCACCGCGAACCGGCGACCCGGCAGCTCCGACCATTGGCCGGGGCGATACAGCAAACTGCCCCGTTCGGCCCGGGTGAGCGCGACCAGCTGCAAATCAAAACGGGCCGCGAGCTGTTCGATTCGTTGTCGTGAGTCTCCGGTCAAGTCGAACCGCGGCGACAGGACCGCCAGTTCGTGGTCATTCAATTTCAAAACATTGGCGGCCTCCAGCGAGCGCTCAATGGTTCCGCGCTCGCACGCGTCCTGGCGCAGATTGATGTCAAACACGCGCCACGCGGCCGCCGGGGCCGCCGTCACCAACCGTTGAATTACCGCCGCGGCCGCCCGGGTGCGCTGTGCGAGCGTTCCGAAACACAGGGCGTCCGCGCCGCGCGCCGCGGCAAGCGCCTCTTCGGTGAACGCCAGCGCATCCCACGCGACGTTGTCGTGAATGGTGAATCGCGGCGTGCCATCCGCATCGAGGGCCACGCCGGCAGTGCCCGTTGGCAACTGATCATCCACCTGCACGGTCGCGGTCTCGATCTCCATCTCGCGGAACCGCTCCAGCACGCGCCGGCCCGGCGCATCCCGGCCAACGCGCGTGATGACCTGCACGTCCGCGCCGAGCTGGCGGGCGTGACAGGCAAAGTTCGCCGGCGCCCCGCCCAACTGAAGTCCCGACGGCAGCACATCCCACAGCACCTCACCGAGACCGATGACCTTGAAGCTCATAAAATCCGTTCAGGGCACGCGGGCGGCGGCGGCGGGCGGCGCATCCGCTGCCAACTCCAGGCCGAGCCGGCGTTGCATCTCCTCCAGCGGCACGCCCTTGGTTTCCGGCACCATGAACTGCACCCACAACAACTGCAGCACCATCATGCCGCAGAAGAAGACGAACACGCCGCCGGGCGCGACGGACTCCACCACCTTCGGGAAAAACGTGGTGAGCAGCGCGGCAAACGTCCAATGCGTGAAACTGCCCAGCGCCTGCCCCTCGGCGCGGTGGCGGTTGGGGAAGATTTCAGAAATGAAGACCCAGATCACCGTGCCCTGCCCGACCGCATGCGCCGCGATGAAGGCAAAAATGCACGCGGGCACGATGCTGTAATGCTGCGTGAAAAAGGCCCACGCCGTCAGGCCCAGCGACAGGATGTAGCCAAAGGAACCAATGAACAGCAGCGTGCGGCGGCCCAGCCGGTCAATCAGCCACAGCCCCACAAAGGTGAACAGCAGGTTGGTGACGCCGATGCCCACGGACTGGAGCAGTGCGGCCTTTTCGCCCAGGCCGGTCAGTTCGAAGATGCGGGGCGCGAAGTAGAGAATCGCGTTGATGCCGGAAAGCTGGTTGAAAAAGGCGACGAGGAAGGCCAGCAAAATCGGGCGGCGCAACCGCCGGCTCCAGAACTGGCCACCGGCGCTTTTTTCGCGGCGGCTGGCGGTGAGAATGGCCTCCGCCTGCGCCGTCCGTTCGGCCTCGGATTGCTCGGGCGCAATCAGCTTCAGCACGGCGAGGCCCGCGACGCGATCGCCCTTGCGGCCAATCAGCCAGCGCGGACTTTCGGGCAACCCCAGACACATGACGGCGTAAATTAGCGACGGAAACGCCGCCACGCCGAGCATCCAGCGCCAGGCCGCGGCGCCGCCGATTTTGTCGAGCACGGCATTGGACACGAACGCGATCACGATGCCGAAGACAATGTTGAACTGGAACATGCCCGCCAGCCGGCCGCGGTAAGCCGGCGGCGCGATTTCCGAGATGTAGAGCGGCGACACCACGGTGGAAATGCCGATGCC
>DASTWL010000092.1 GCA_035765895.1 Verrucomicrobiia bacterium
CCATCGCGTAGTAGAAAATCCCGTCGGGCGTGTGACCGTAGTCAAAGACCTGGATGGTGTTCGGATGCGCGAGGCGGCAGGTGAGCTGCACCTCCTGCTCAAAGCGCTGTATCGCATACGGCTCGGCCTTGTCCGGCGGCAGCAGCTTGAGCGCGGTTTCCCGGCGCAGCAACGTGTGATGCGCCTTGTAAACGGAGCCCATGCCGCCTTCGCCAATTTTTTCCTGTAAATGATACTGGCCCAACTGGCGGGCCTTCAATTCGGCCTCCGTCAGCCGCCGGCGGACCCGGGCCTGGGAAAAGGAAAACAGCAAAATCAGCAGGGCCGTGAACAGCAGGAGCAGGAACAGAATCAAAAACACCGACCGCACCACGCGCAACGTGTGGAACGCCTCGCGCGCGTCCACCTTCGTGCCTACGCCGAAGCCGTAATCCGGCAGCCAGCGCCAGGCGCCCACGACCGGGACGCCGCGGTAATCACGGAACGGCTCGGTGGCGACGCCCGATCCGCTGGACACCGCGCGCTCCACCATCAGCATCAATGGCCCGTTGGTGTCGGCGACGTGGCCCTGGCTCAAATCGCCGCCCGGGTCGCGCAGGCGCAGGTTCAACGCCGACACGGCGCCCGCTTCATCCGGGATCAGCTTGAACTGCTTCAACTCCGCGTCGAAGCGGCTTTCCGAGAGCAACACGCCCTCCGCGTCGAACGCGAACGTTTCGCCGGAATCACCCGACCGGGCCACCGAGAGGATGCGGGTGAATTCGGCGTTGGGATTGATGATCAGCACCAGCGCGCCGTGAGTCGCGCCCGCGCTGTCCTTCAACGGCACGGCGACCTGCATGACGGCCGGATCGCGCAGCATCGGTGCAAACCGGCGGCCCATGCGCTCGGGCGGCTCATGGCCATTGTCTGGAGAACGGGGGCGCGGCGGGTTCCGCTGCAACCAGGGCGGCCGGGGCGCCTTGAACGGCGTAATGATCTGGGGTTCGCCGGTGGCAAACAGTTCGCGATACTTCGGCGCCAGGTCTGCCAGCACGGGCTGGCCGATGCGGCCGCGGCCGCGGGCGTTTTCCGAGACGACCATGAGATTGGTGTCCACGACCTGGGCCATCGTGTAGCCCAACGTGTGGAGGCGCTCGCCGAATCGTTCGCTCACGAGCAATTGACGGGATAGTTCGGCCAGCGCGGTGCGGTTGGTGCCGCTGGCATGGTCGGCGGAGAGCAGCCGGTTGGCGAGTTCCTTGAGGCGCGGTTCCTCGGCGAGCGAAGCCGCGATGCGCTTCTGGTTGGCCATCCAGATTTCGAGGGCGGTGGCGTTGGCATCCAGCGCCGATTGCAGATCGTTTGCCAGCTCCTGGCGGATCACTTGACGCAACTGGGTGTCTGCCCACCAGCCCACTCCGGCCACGAGCAGGGCGGTCAGCAGCGGAATCAACCAGATATGCTTGCCACGCAACATGCGCAATATGCCACCAACAGACGCGGGAGCCGGGAAAAAGTTTCACCTGTTTGGCGCCGGCCCCACCACGGGCGCGTTCAAATCTCCGGTGCAAAAAGCGCGGCGGTGCGCTTCACGTCGCGTTCCATCTTGGAACAGACCAGCTGGCAGAGTGAAAAAACCATCGGATCCGCCACCGCGTAGATGACGGACGTTCCACGGCGCTCGCGCTTCACGAGATGCTGGGCGTGGAGCAGGGCGAGGTGCTTGGAGACGTTGGCCTGCTTCAGGCCGCAGGTTTCCACCAGTTCGTTGACGGACAGCGGGCCCGGTTGCAGCGCCTGCAGGATCGCCAGCCGGGTGGGTTCGGCCAGCACGGCAAACAGCCGGGCGACGATGGCCAGTTGGGCCGGCGACAGGGTGGATTTATTTTTGATTGCCATATTACTTAATGGGCATATCGTTGAACACGAATCATCTCATCATGCGCGCCCGCGCCAGTTGTATCGGCAAACCCGGACGCTGCCAACTGAAAGGAGCTGTTCTTTATGAAGCGACTCTGGCTTGTGGTTTTGACGGTCGTCTTGGGCGCGGGCGCTTTTTCCGGCCACGCGGTGGACAACCAGCTGCTGGGCTGGAACAACCTCGGCATGCACTGCATGGATTCGGATTATTCCGTGTTCAGCATCCTGCCGCCTTACAACACCATCGAGGCGCAACTCATCGTCGGCGGCAGGCTGTTCACCAATGGCGTGGGCTACTCGGTAACCTACCAGGCCGTTGCCGACCCGGATGGCTCCTTTAACTCCACCTCGGTCGGCAAGGGCAACTATCACGATTTCTATCAGCAGCTCTACACCGCCAATCCGCTGCCGGCCGACATGGGGTTGGCCGGCTGGGGCATGCCGGGCACGAACAACACACCGCAGGCGATGCTGTTCGAGCCGACGAACCAGCCCGCGCCGGTTTCGGCGCCGGCCGTGCTCACACCGGTCAACTGGTTTCGCGCCGAAGGCATTCCGCTCACGCCTTACGATGACGTCGGCAACAAGAATCCTTACCCGCTGATGCGGCTCATCGCCCGGAGCGGCGGGACGCCCGTTGCAACCAACGACATCGTGCTGCCCGTTTCCGACGAGATGGACTGCCGCGCCTGTCATGCATCGGGCACGCAAACGGCTGCGCAGCCCGCGGCCGGCTGGGTCTGGGCGGCGAATCCGGAGCGGGATTACCGTCTGAACATCCTGCGGCTGCACGACGAGCGCAATTTTGCCCAGCATCACGACCTCTACGTGGCCGCGCTGGCGGATCGCGGTTACAACCCGCTGGGGCTGTATCGTGGCGTGGTGGCGGACGGTCAGCCCGTGCTGTGCGCCAATTGCCACTCGTCGGAAGCCCTCGGCACGCCGAGCTTTGGCACCATCCCGCAGCTCACCACGTCCATCCACGCCCTGCACGCGACAGTAATGGATCCGGAGTTGAATCTCACCCTTGACAACTCGGCAAATCGGGCGGCGTGTTACCGTTGCCATCCCGGTTCGACCACCAAATGCCTGCGCGGTGCGATGGGTGGCGCCATTGCCGCGGATGGTTCGATGGAAATGCAGTGTCAAAGCTGCCATGGCAATATGAGCCAGGTCGGTTCCAGCGCACGGGTGGGCTGGTTTATGGAGCCCAATTGCCAGGGCTGCCACACCGGCACCGCCACGACCAACAGCGGGCAGATCCGCTTCACCTCGGTGTTTTCCGATACCAGCACCTGGACGGTGCGCACGAATGCGCAATCGACGTTCGCCACCCAGCCCGACATTCCAGCGGCGGGACTGTCCCTTTACCGGTTCTCGGCCGGGCATGGCGGGCTGCAATGTTCGGCCTGCCACGGCTCGACGCATGCGGAATTTCCTGCGACGCATCGCAACGACAATCTGCGCAATGAACGCCTCCAAGGGCACGCCGGCATGATGGTGGAATGCACTGCTTGTCACACTTCCATGTCCGTCAACTCGACCACCGCCCACAACGGCCCGCATGGTTTGCATCCGCTGGGCGCCGGCTGGGTTTCGGGGCACCACGATTATATCAACGGCAATTATGCCCAGTGCCAGGCGTGTCACGGCCTGGATTATCGCGGCACGGTGCTTTCCCGGGCCCAGGCCACGCGCACCTTGGTCGCCAATTTCGACGGTGGGATTTCGATCACCAACGAATTGTTCCGGGGCGCGGAAGTGGGCTGCTACAACTGTCACAATGGTCCGTTTAGCGATAATCCGAACGTTGTGGCGGCTCCGACCGCAGGCAATTTCGCGACCAACACCCTGAGTGGACAGCCGGTGATGATTACCTTGCCGGTGACGGGCGCGGGCGCCACGACACGGATTGTCGGCCAGCCGGCGCATGGGGCCGCGGGCTTGAGCGGAACCATCGCCACTTACTTTCCGGATCCGGGTTTTGTGGGCACGGACACCTTTACGTTCGCCGCCTGGAACGGTGCGCAAAACTCCCTGCTCGCCACGGGTTCCATTGCCGTGGCCCAGGGACCGTTTACGCTTTCGTCGGTGGCGCACGTGCCATCAGCCTGGTCGGCGGGCTGGCCGGCGCCGTTTGGGGTCATGGCCACGCCGGACAATGTGAATGGCACGCCGAGCTATGACTGGGACTTTGGCGACGGTTCGGTGCACGACGCGCGCCAATACGCCACGCATTCCTATGCCACGCCGGGCAGCTACAACTGGCGCATCATTGCCACGGTGGTTGCGGGCCCTGGCCGTGCCAGCGTTACCAACTCCGGCAGCATTACAGTGCAGCTTCCCGCCGCGTTGGCGCTGGCTTCTGCTCCGGGGGCCGGACTGACCTTGACCTGGCCCATGCCGGCCGGCGATGCCCTGCTGGAAGAAACCCCGACGTTGAGCCCGCCCGTTTGGACAGCGGTGACGAATCCCGTTTCGTCGTTGGGTGGCGCCATTAGTGTCACGGTGCCTGGCGATGGCCCGGCGCGGTTTTACCGGCTGCGGCAGCTTTGAGCCAGCGGGAATGCGGGTGCGGAGGTTACGCCGGCGATCAATGATTGTATTTGTGCTGCTTGCTGACCTTGGCGAGGCGCTGTTCCCATACGCCTTTGTGAGCCAGTGGATCGGCGTCCGTGCCCCACAGTTTCTTCACCATTTCGCGCTGCGGCACGAACGGGCATTTCGCCTTGGGATTCTTGTGCGCGGTGTCCAGTTCGCGGAGGGCAAGCTGGGCGCCGGTCATCAATGCGGTTTTGCCCAGCCGCGCGTTCAGTTCGTGCGTGGCCTCATCCAGCGCGCCCCAGCGTTCGGCGTCCGTGGTGCCCCAGAGCGTCGGTTGGGTGTCGAGCCGGGAAAGATTCCAGAACGCCACGCGGATTTGCCGCACGGGCTTGAACGCGCCGCCCATGATGTCGCGGAACAACGCCTCCATCACGTCGTTGATGATGGAATTCCGGAACTGCGGATGTTGAAACCGGTGGGCGCCGTTCACTTCCGTGAAGTCCGTGAACCGGATGCTGAGCGACAGCTCGCGCGGCTGAAGTTGTTCGCGGCGCAACTGCCCGATGAGCCGCGTGGCCTCGCTGAGCGTGAAGGTCAGGGCCGCCTCGTAATCCGGTTCGTCGTAGGGCAGGGTGGTGGCGCTGGAAATGGTGGTGCGATCCTTCACCGTGAGCAGCAGCGGCTCGTTCCACTGGCCGTTGGCGAAGAGCCAGAGCTGCTGGCCCCAGATGCCGAACTTCTGCTTGAGCAGCATGGAGGGCAGCTTTGCCACGTCGCCAAACGTGCGCGCGCCGAGGCCGGCCAGGGCGCGCTGGCGGTTTTTGGCGATGCCGGATAATTCCCGCAACGAACGTTCTTTCAGGAATTCCTTCTCCTCACCCGGTTTGACTTCGTGAAAGCCAGGCTTGAACACATCCGTAACGAGTTTGGCCAGCTTGGCCGAACTGCCCAGTCCGCCGGAGACGGGCAGGCGCAGCTCGGTCCGGATGCGCTCGCGGATGCCATTGACGTAATCGGCCGGCGTGGTGTTACGCCAGACGTGCGCCGCCATCGTGGACAAATCCACGAAGCCCTCATCGATCGAAACCGGCATGAGCGTGGGCGAATATTCCTCGATGATGTGAAACATCGCCTGCGACAGGCGGCGATACTCATCATAGCTCGGCCGCGCGAGCACACCGTGCGGGCAACGGCGTTTGGCTTCGAAACAGGCCATGCCGGTCTGGATGCCGAACTGCTTGGCCGCGCGGTTCGCGGCGATCACGATGCCGTCGCCGCGCCGCCCCCCGCCGACCCACACCGGCCGGCCCTCCCACTCGGGATGCAACGCGACTTCGCAACTGGCGAAGAAGCTGTCGCCGTCGAGATGCAGGATGCGGTTCGGATTCATGAGCCACCGGCCAGCGTAAGCCCGCCCGCCCCGCCAACAAGCCACAAAGTTGGGAAAAGTTATTCGCAGGGACTGCGGTTGTCCGGGGCGGGCCGGGATTTTTTCGCCTACCCTCCGGAGCGGAGCGGCTGGCCCGCGGGCCAGCCGGAAAATCCCGCGGAGCGGAGCGCCCGCCCCGAGGGGTGGAGACTTCCCTCTCAGGGTCGGAGACTCGGCTCCGCGGGGCGGAGAGAAATTTCCTGGCGTTGGAGACTCCGCTCCTGAGGCTGGAGCGAAATTTCCCGGGGTTTTTCGGTCCAGCCCCGGCCGTTTGGCCCGCCCATCCTTCCGGCTTCCCGTTCGCGGCGGCGCCGCGTAGGCTGCGCGGCGTATGGACTGGCTCACAAACTTGATCTGGCACGACGGCCATTTTCTCGGGATTGAATGGCACGTTTGGAAAGTCATTGGCTGGCTGGGCAACGTCGTGTTTTTCTCGCGGTTTCTGGTCCAGTGGTATGCCACGGAGAAGAAGAAGCGCGTGGTGGTGCCGTCGGCGTTCTGGTGGCTGAGCCTGGCCGGTTCTCTGCTGCTGCTCAGCTACGCGTTGTTCTTCAAACACGATTCCGTCTTCATCTTCGCCTACGGGTTCACGTGGATTCCCTACATTCGGAATTTGATCATTCATCGGCGTCACAAGCAGGCACATCTGGACTGCCCGTCTTGCAACGAAATCTGTCCGCCGAATTCAAACTACTGCTTCCATTGCGGGACCAAGCTGGCGGTGGAGCCGGCCCCGACGCCAGGCGGCTGAAGCGGCAAAGCCGGTCGCAGACCGGCGCTCTGGAAAAAGAAAACCCGGCCTGCATCAACAGGCCGGGTTGGGGGTAAAGTCTTGCGGACCGTTTATTTCCTGGGCGCCGTGGTTGCCGCCGACGGATTGCCGACTTGAACCACGCCGTATTTGACCAGGATCGGCACGACGTCCGGATGCGTCTTGGCGTATTCCTGGAGTTTGCGGGTGAATTCCTGAATCGCGGGGCCGGTGTTGGTCTGGTAGCCGGTAATCACGGGACGCATGGACTCAATGTCCTTCCGGGCCAGGCTGACCTGGCGCAGAAAGAAGATGGTCATGGTGGCGCTGACCACCAACAGCAGAATCAGCACGGAATTGAGCTGGTGCCGCAACGTGGCGCAGGTTTCCTTGAGATCTTCGCTGCCCGGGGAAATTGGAGTTTCGTTCATGGCGGAGGAAATTACTTGGCCGTGGGTTGCGCCGGATTGGCCTTGGGTTCAACGGACTGGAGAATGGCCTGCAGCGAGGGGTTGGGGGACTTCTTGTTGAATTCCACCAATTCGCCGTGGAGCAACTGCGCCGCGCCGACACTTTTGTTGATGCCCACCATCTGCGGCTGCATCGAGCGAATCTGTCGCGAATACGAAATCGTCATCCAACAAAGGACGACGGAAGCCACCGCGCTGAACGCGGTCAGCCCCATGAGAACGGAGGTGAGGGAACTGTTTTTCATGTTCGATTGTGGGGGCGACTCTAGCCAAGTGTGGTGGTTGGGCCAAGACATTTGCGGGACGCCGCGGGTGCGTTGCGGAGACGTCACCGTTTTGGGGTTGCTTTCCCCAACCGGAGTGCCAGCTTTGGCCCGTTCACCCCACGGCGCATTGAACTTGATGTAACCCGTGCGAGGCGCGCCTCGTTGCCATCCCAAACATCACCCGTTTCCTCCCATGAAACTCTTTCCGTGCCTGCTGGCCGGAGCCGTGGCGGTCGGCGCCATCCACTTGCGGGCTGACGATTATTCCGCGCCGCCGCCGCCCACGATCACCAATTTCACCGTTCAAGGCGCGCAGCGTGATCTGCGTTTCCCGCTGTATCCTGCGGTGCAGGCCTACACGTTTCTCAGCACGAGCAACCTGGTCGCCGGCTTCGGCGCCGACACGAATTTTTTTCCCGCCGCCTACACCAACGTGGCGTTTTTCGACAGCGGGGACATCACCAACATCAGCTACGAATGGCGCGCCACGAATGCCGCGGGCCCGGTGCAGTTGTATCGGCTCCAGGCCACGCCCCTGTCGAGCAGCGCCTTGCTGACGGCGCAGGTGCTCAACCGCCTGGCGTATGGTCCCACGCCCGACGAACTGGAGCGCGTGGCGGCCATTGGCCCGGATGCCTACATCGCCGAGCAGTTGAACATGGATGGCATCCCCGAGACGTCTGACACCTATGTCGTCGATGTCACCAACAGCGCGGCGCCGGGACCGGCCACAAACTGGGTGCGGATTGTGGCTTCGGGAAAGTTGAATGGAACGAACCTCTTCGTCTATCTGACGCAGCCGGGTTCGGTCTTGATTGACGACGTGCAGCTCTTTGAAGGCACCAACGCCGCCGGACCCAACCTGCTTTTGAATGGCGATTTTGAATCGGCGCTGACGCCGCCGTGGACCCTGGCCGCCGGTTACAGCGGCTCCTTCATCACAAATGGCGTGGCGCACGCGGGCAGTCGCTGCCTCAATCTCGTGGCGGCCGCCGGGGGTGCCAATAACACGGCCTCCGCGGTCTGGCAGCCATTCGTCACCTCGCTGACCAACAATGCCATCGTCACGGTGAGTTACTGGTATTTGCCGACCGCGAATTCCAGCAAACTGACGGTGGGCGTGAGCGGGTCGAGCGGTTTGCTGGCTTCCGCCGGTGATCTGCCGGCCGACCCGACGTGGGTTTACTGCACCGCCACGGGCCGGGCCACGGCGACCAATTCCCAGGTGTTCTTTTTCCCGTCGGGAGCGGGCACGTGTTACATCGACGACGTCAAGCTGGTGGCGGGCACCGTGCCGGAAGCGGGCCCCAACCTGCTCGTCAATGGCGGCTTTGAAACCGGCGCGCTGGCGCCGTGGATCACCGCGTCCAACTTCACCAACTCCGCCATCAGCGCGGCGCTGGCGCACAGCGGGTCGAACAGCCTGCAGTTCGTGGCCACCGCCGGCGGCCGGGCGCAAACAAACGGCTCGGTGTTCCAGAGCGTCGCGCTCGCCACGAACCAGGTTTACACGCTGAGTTACTGGTATGGCACGGCGACGCCGAACCGGACGCTGACGACACAGGTGACGGGCGGCCAGATCAACAGCACGCCCGACACGGACACCGGCGGGCTTTACCGGCGGTTGAGCACGGCGAACGGAACGGGCATTGACGATTTGCGGGCGTGGTATTGCCAGCATGCCGTTAACAGCCCGCGCCAGTTGCTGGAGGTTTTGTCGCAGTTCTGGGAGAACCATTTCGTCACCCAATACCAAAAGAGCTACGACTACTTGAACGCGTTTTATTCCGACGGCACGGTGCTGAACCGGCTCGCCGCCGACTGGGAATGGCGCGAGATGACCCGGTGGCGCAACGCCATGCTGAATCCGCAGTGCACCTTCTACGACCTGCTCAAAATCAGCGCCGAGAGCCCGGCCATGATCGTTTACCTCGACACCGTCGGCAGCAAGGCGAACGGCAACAATGTCGCCAACGAGAACTATGCCCGGGAACTGCTCGAACTCTTCACCTTCGGCGTGGACAATGGTTACGACCAGAATGACATCATCGCCATGTCGCGGGCGTGGACGGGCTGGTCGGTGGAACTGGTGGACGCGGCGAATGCGAACAATCCGTTTGCGCCGCCGTCCGTTACCTACCAGCCCGGCATCGCCAGCCAGAGCAAGTCGAACATCGTCGGCGTGTGGGCCTTCAACTACAAGGCGGGCAATCACGGCACCAACCGCGCACCGATTTTCTCGGTGTGGGACACGACCACGACCAATCTCGTGGCGCTGGGGCCCAAGACGGTTCCCGCCCGGTTCGGTCCACCGTGGGCGGGCCGCTATTATCAGTTGGCGCTGCCGGCCCGGGCCACCGGCACGACCAACAGCATTCAGGACGGCTACGACGTCATCGCCCATCTCGCCAACCAGCCCTTCACCGAGGAATACCTCAGCGTCAAGCTGTGCCGGCTGTTCGTGCACGACGATTTTCCCAATCCCACCTGTGATCAGGCCCTGACCAACGATTACGCCTTCTACGACTACACCGACCCGAATCATTCGGCCGAGGCGGAGCTGGTCCATCAATGCATGCTGGCGTGGGAAAACAGCGTGCCGAAAGGGCAGATCCGGCCGGTGCTGAATGTGATCTTCCAGTCCAATTTGTTCCGCGGGCACGGCGGTTCACTGCACAAGGTCAAGACGCCGCTGGAGTTTGTGGCCAGCAGCGTGCGGGCGCTCCGGGCGTCCAACCCGGACGGCACCACCACGGCCGGCACCGACGGGTATTCCTTCAAAACGCCGCTCGACCGCATGGGCGCCATGAGCCTCTTCAACCGGCAGGATCCGAACGGTTACCCCGAGAGCGCGGCGGGCTGGATCAGTGCCGGCACGCTGGTCGAGCGGCTGCGTTACGACCAGGCTTATTGCATCGCCGCCGGCGGCAGCGGGCGGAGCGATGCGGGCAACAATGTGTGCAATCCTGTCGCCCTGCTGAAGCTCAAGGTTCCATCCGGAAGCTGGAACGACAGCGGGGCGGTGGCGGATTACTTCCTCGGTATCCTGTTCCCCGGCGAAGGGGCGGGCAACCTGGTGCTCTACCGGTCGGCGGCGGTCAATTTTCTCAACCTCAAGGACGACGGCGTGACGCCCGATCCGTTCAGCGGCTTGAGCAACACGAGTTCCACCTACGACACGCGGGTGCGCGGCATGGTGGCGATGTTGCTGACGATGCCCCGTTTTCAGGAGCAGTGACCTATGGCAAACCTCAACATTCTCACGCGGCGCTCGTTCCTGAGCCAGTCGTTCAAGACGAGCATGCTGATCGCGCTCTCCACGCTCGCCGACATTCCGTTCGTGATGAAGCGCGCCCTGGCCGAGGGCAACATCGGCTTGAACGGCAAGAAGGTGCTGTTCATCTGGCTGCGCGGCGCCAACGATTCGCTCAACTCCGTGATCCCGGTGGGCGACCCGCAATACTACGTGAACCGCCCCAGCATTGGCATTCCGGCAGATGCCGGCATCGATTACGGCGGCACCGGCCCGGCGTTTGATGCGACGCAATACACGGATGCCACCTTCGCCCTGCGCGGCGCCACGGATGCGACGTATTCCTATGGCAAGGCCATCACGCTCGGGAATGGCTTCGCCGCGCTGCATCCCGCGCTCAAGTTTCTGGCGCCCGTTTACAACGCGGGCGACCTCGCGCTCATCCATCGTGTGGCCTATCCCAAACAATCCCGCTCGCACTTCGACTCGCAGAACTACTGGGAGAACGGCAATCCGAACAACAACCTGTCCAAGGACGGCATTTTTTACCGCACCATCATTGAATCCGGGCTGGCGAACACGTCGCCGTTGACCGGGGTTTCCATCCAGTCGGCATTGCCGCTGATTTTGCGGGGCTCGGCCGCCGCCATGACCAATCTCACCGACCCAACCCGCTACGATCTGCTCGGGGTGCCCACGCCCGCGGGCGACAACAAGGCGCTCAACGCGATCAAAGCCGCCAACAACTTTCCGTTTCCCGACAAGCGCAACCGGGAACTGCTGGAATTGCAGTATGCCAACATGGCCAACACGCTGAGCATTTTTGGCAACCTGAACTTTGGCGACTCCGGCAACATCTTTCAGGATGACCTCAAGACCGATGGCGACACCGCGTGGGCGCCCATCAACAGCAGCGGCGCGTCCATCGGTGATCCGGCGAAGGGCTATTTTCTCTTTCCGAACACCGACGACAAGAACGGCGGCTACCGGCGCACGGCGGGAACCACCGCCGCGGCCTTTGATGCCAACAAGCAGGTCATCGCGTCGGGGCACAAATCGTTTTTCACGAACCTCAAGGCGGCGGCCATGATCCTGAACAACACCGACGCAATCATTGCCGGCACGGAACTGGGCGGGTTCGACACGCACCAGAGCGAGGGCGCCGCCACCGGCACGCATGCGAATTTGCAACGGGCCATCGGCTGGTCCATGTATGCGCTGCGGAAATACTTTACGCTCTACGCCAACAAGGTGAACTGGAACGATGTCGTGGTGGTGACGCTCTCCGAATTTGGCCGCACCGCGGTGGAAAACTCCGACTATGGCACGGACCATGCCGAAGCCGGCGTGATGTTCGTGGCGGGCGGCTCGGTGCATGGACACGCGAAAACCGCGCCTGACGCGCCGGGCGTTTTTGGCTGCTCGCCCGGCGAGGCGATTCCGTGGATTACCGGTCCGCGCACGTCGAATCTGGCCACATGCGGGACGATGTTCGCGGCGAACACCGGCATCACCGCCGGTTACCTGCGCCGTTCGTGCGATTACCGTTCCGTGCTGGGCGAAATCATCCGCAAACACCTTGGCGCGACGCAAAACCAGTTGAACCGCATCATCCCGGGTTACGCGAACGCAAATGAAAATCTGCTCGCGGGCGGCACTTCCGGTGTGGATGGGGTGCAAATTCGGGGCGAGGTCGGCATTCTGTGAACGATTCCGGGTCGCGGACGAAGGATTGCGTTTTGGACGGGTTGGCGCACCTTGCAGGGAACAGGCCGGCCGAAAGGGGCGTTGAGGCCAAACGAGGAAGGAGAGGAACTGCATGCAAGCCATGTCAGCTTCGGGGCTGGGGTCGCGGTATCTAAGGTCTGCGGTTGTTCTGGTTTGCTTGGTCGCGGTGCTGCGTGCTCCGGCGGTGTCTGTCTCGTTGGTGTCCAGTGCCGACACCGGCCTGATCGAGGTGGCCCCGACGAACAACAACGGCGGTCAGGAATTCTTCAACGCGGGCACCACCCAAAACGGCACGCGCAATCGCGGCCTGTTGCGCTTTGATCTTAGCACGATTCCCACAAACGCCGTGATTCTTTCGGCCACCGCCGTGCTGTCCGTGGTGCATGTGCCGGCCGAGACGCCCGCTGATGCACCGTTCAGCCTGCATCGCGTGTTTCAGGAATGGGGTGAGGGCACGAACGTGGCCGGCCAAAGCGCGGGTCAGGGCCTGCCGGCTCATCCGGGCGACGCCACCTGGAGCTTTGCCCATTACGCCAGCAACGCGTGGTCGGTTCCGGGCGGCGCGGCCGGCGTGGATTTCGCCACGCTGGAAAGTGCGTCACAGTTCATTTACGAGCTGGGCGATTCGCCTTACACCTTCGGCCCGACGCCCGAATTGACCACGGACGTGCAAGGGTGGACGGCGCATCCGGCCGCCAATTTTGGCTGGCTGCTCCTGTGCGATGAGGAAGCCACGCCGTTCACGGCGCGCCGCTTTGGGTCGCGGCAAAATGCGAATTCCGACAACTGGCCGCGCCTGAATGTCGATTACCTGGTGCCGCCACAAATCGCGCGCGCAGAAGTCACGGCCGACCGGTTCGCCGTGGGCTTTCGCGCCGAAACAGGGCAGGGCTACACGCTGGAGTTCCGCGATCCGACAGGCGGCGGCGCCTGGCAAACGCTGGTTGAACTGGGCGTGTTTGCCGAAGTGACGGATGTGTTGGTCCTCGATCCCATCGTCCTGCCGGGGCGGCTTTATCGGATCAAGGTTTACTGAGCCGGTGACGCAACGACGGCATCACTTGGTGACGGCCAAAGGATTTTGTTCAACGGAACGGTTTGCCACGTCCGCGTGTCCCTGGGGAAGCCGGTTGACGAACACCACATACATGTTGCCTGTTCGGGCAGTGCCCTCGCTGGCGTTCGGCCCCAGCGTCAGACTTTCATCGCGTTCCGCCCGATGGGAAAAAAGGTGCATCGTCTGCCCGCCAATCGTGATTTGCCAATCGGTGGGATTGAACCGGTCGGTCAGCCAGGCCGGCCGGGGCAGCCGGTCATCATGCGCGATCAGGATGACGGTGTCGGCGACCACCGCGATTTCCATGAGATCCACGGCGCTGTAACGCGCGTCACTGTTTGCCGCCTGCACCCAGTCCGCGCCATTCAAGGCGGCGGGCCGCCAGGGAAAGGCGACGTCGCGATAGAGATACGGATAATCCGGCTCCCGCAGACGCGGCGCCGGCAGCATGCCTGTCACGTGAAACTCGATATGCTGCCCGGCGGCTCTGGCTGCCGCTGCAGACCGCCCTCGCGGTGGCCGATCCGTCTCGGGAGACGGGGCGGGCATTGCTTCCGTTGCGCCAGACGGACTCGTTCGTCGGCAGCGCCGAGGGCGCTCTGCATCGCTGGCCAAAGCAAAACCGGCAGGCTCGCGTGAGCCTGCCGGTTGCTGGTCGAAACTTCGGCGTGACGATTTACTTTTTCTCCTCTTTGGCCTTTTCCTTGTGGGCTTCCGGCTTGCCGCCAAAGCGGACCAGCTTGGCGGTGAGCTTGCCGTCTTGTTCCACATAGGAGCCGGCGACTTCCTGGCCCACTTCGCCGTCCGCGAGCGTGGCCGGTTTGCCGTTCTTGACGATCCGCGTTTCGGAGGTCACTTGAAAAGTGCGTGAGCCGACGGTGATGCCGGCGTCGGTCTTGGAAGCCAGCTTGCCGTGAAACGGAATGGGCCGGCTGCCTTTGTTGCGTTTGGCAGCGCCTTCTTGGGCCGCGTCAGCTTTTTTCGGCGCCTTGGTGTTTTGGGCCTGAAGCGGAAGTGCCGCGAGGGCCACTGCCGCCGTGATGACGAACATGAATTTGGAGGTGAGCTTGATCATGGTTTCTTCCTTCTCTTTGGTTTTGGGAGACGCTGCCAGAGCTACCAAACTGGTCGAAGTTCGCAAGTGGAATTTAATTGATGCATTACTTCGTCTGACGCAGTGGAAGGCTGGTTAGGCGTCGGGATGGTGGAGCGGGCGCGACAAAGCCATTGCCGCTGTTGTCCCCATGCGTCAACTTGGGGCATGCGCGTCATTCAATCCGCAGCGGCCATGCAGAGTCAGGCGCTCGCCTGGCGGCGTCAGGGCCGGCGAATCGCCTTCGTGCCGACGATGGGTTACCTGCACGAAGGGCATCTGAGTTTGGTCCGCCGGGCGCGGACCGAGGTGGGGCGGCGCGGCTTGGTGGTGGTGAGCATTTACGTCAATCCGACGCAATTTGGGCCCCGCGAAGACCTGTCAAAGTATCCGCGTGATTTACGTCGGGATCTGCGGTTGTGTCGGGCGGAAGGCGCAGATGTGGTGTTCATTCCCACGGATGCGGAGATGTATCCGGGCAAGGCGACGGGCGGCTACAGCACTTACGTCGTCGAAGAGCAATTGGCGGCAGGCATGGAAGGCGCGTCCCGGCCGCACCATTTTCGTGGCGTCACAACTGTCGTGGCGAAACTCTTCAACTTGGTGCTGCCCGAAGTGGCGGTTTTTGGTGCGAAGGACTGGCAACAGGCGGCGGTCGTGCGCCGCATGGTGGCCGACTTGAATTTCCCGCTGCGCCTTGTGGTGGCGCCCATTGGCCGCGAACCGGACGGTCTCGCCCTGAGTTCGCGAAACAAGTATCTTGATCCGGAACAGCGTGCCCAAGCCAGCGTTCTCTTTGCCGCCATCACCCACGCGCGGCGCCTGGTGCGGCAACGCCCCCGGACCGCGGCCGCCCTGCGCCGGGAAATCATGCGGTTGGCGGCCACACGCCCGGCGGCGCGGCTGGACTACGTCGAATTCTTCGATGGCGAAACGCTGGTGCCGGTCCAGACAGTCCGCCGCGGAACCCACCTGGCCCTGGCCGTGTTCTTCGGGCGGACACGTTTGATTGACAACGGATCGCTGTGATCTCAACCGCCACGTGATGCGCGATAATGAGCCGCATCATCGGAGGTAATTAAAGCTCGATTCGGCGCGTCGTTGCCCGCTGCGGCTGGCATAATTTACCCAGCGCGATACGGCAGTTTTTTCCGGGCGGCATTCATCACGCGCCGCCCAGTTTCCCGCGGCACTCTTCGGTGCCGTCTCACGTTGCTACACGCTCGCGGCGCGGCTCACGTCATTCCCGGCAAACTCCATTTTAATCAACTGTTTCGCGTGTGGATGGGCGATGCACGTTTTCGCGGTGTCCGCCTGCAAAATTGGACACGCCCTCGCGGGACCGGCGTTTTCCCACTTGGCAAGTGCCCTGCTAAAGAGCGGTTCGTGATCGTTCAACGGGTGACACAACGATCCAAACCAAAAGCGCCCGAGTTTTAGCATGAAGACAGTTGTTGGAATCTTGTCATTTTGTTTCGCCGTCGCGGCCTCTGCCGGGAATCTCTCCCTCGCATGGGATCCGAGCCCAAGTTCTGGTGTGACCGGCTACGCGCTCTACGTCGGCACCACGTCCGGCGCGTATCAGCAACGGTTTGATGTGGGCACGCAGACGAGCGCGACCGTGAGCAACCTGAGCCCCGGCTTGAAATACTACGTCACGGTGCGCGCCTACGATGCGGCGAATGTGGAAAGCCCCTCCGCAAACGAGGTCAGCTATGTTATTCCGGGCGCGATGAATCTGTCCGTGCAGCCGGCGGCCGGCGTGCAACTCAATTTCGTGAGTGAACCGGGAAAAACGTATCTGCTGCAGGCCACCACCGACCTGAAAAACTGGACGACCCTCCAGACGGTGCAGTCGGTGACGAATGCCTGGACGTCGTGGGTGGATCCGCAGTCCGCGGAGTTCGACCATCGTTTCTATCGCATTGTTACGGCGCCCTGACGGCAGGAAAGTGTCGTGTTTCGCCTACGGCAGCAGGCGGGCACGAAAGAATTGATTCGAACCTGCCGGGCCGAACGGCATTTCCCAGCGCGTAGTGGGCAATTGATTGGTCCAGAATGCCTGCCATTCGCGCAGATCCACGGAGTCCTCAATCACAACGGTCTGACCCGCGGCGCCATTGACGCCCAACGTGAGGGTTCCCTGCGTCCCTGCTGCAAGGTCGAGGGTGGGCGGAGTCATGTCTGGCACAACCCGCAGAAATTCCGGAGCGTATAATATCCGGGATTGTCCCGCGCCGGTGACCTTGACGAAAACGGCATAGGCTCCCGCCGGCACGCTGAACGGATCAAGGGGAACGGCAATGGTGCCGGAGCCAACCTGACTGTCGGTTGTTCCCGATGCGGTTCCAGTCAATGCCAGCCGTTCATTCCCGTTCCGTGGGTTCGCATCATCATCAAGATACACCTGCACCGTTTGGGTTTCGGATACGGGCACGGCCCATTGATAATAGATTTGCAGCGTGGCAATGCCTCCACTGGCAATCGGATTCGGCGTGGTCAGATCGAGGCGGATGACGTTGGGCCACTCGCCGGAGTTGGTCGAGAGGTCGGTGCGATTGTTCGCCATGCCGGCACCCAAATCATATTTCTGGTTGAAGCCATCGCGGACCGGCGAAGAGTTGGCGCCATTCGGTTGCAGCAGGCTCAGGCGATTGCTTCCTCCCAGCAAACTGTAGCAGAAGCCGGAGTTCGTCCCCATGCTTTCAGCCGCGGTCCACCAGGTCTGGCGCTCGGAACCCGTCAAGCTGGCTTCCGTGTCCGAGGTGGGAATGTTCCAGTCAATGGTGCCGTGATACCACAGGTGAACGTCCGAGTGATTGCCCGACAACGTATCGGTATAGCCGCCGCTGAAGGTGCTTTGCTTGCGCCAACTGGCACCGGGCACCGGCTCGCCGTTGATGAGCAGGCTCGCGTTTTGATAGCAGCTGTCGGCGAACAGCACATTTTCATAAATCCGCGCCGTGGCGTCATGGGCGCTGTAGATGAAATCGTTGAAACCGTCGTTGTTCAGCGGGTGGGCATCCAGCGTGGTGACGTGATCCACCCAGATGCCCTGCGTGCCCAGAAGGCGGCTGAGCTCGCATACCAACGAGCCGCCGCGGCTGTGGCCGATGAAATGCAACGGCCATTCGACCAGCGCGTGACCGCCCAGCTCCGGAATGAAATTGGTCGTGGTGAAATCCGGTGCCACGGCGGCGGCCACTTGAGCGGTGTTGAAGGAGTTGCCATCCGCCACGGCGCCCCAATCAATCAGGACGATGATCTCGCCGGTGGCGATGGTTCGGGGATCACCGCCGCTGACTTTGCTGGCCGAGGTCGTGAGCGTGCCCGCAGTGTTGCTGACGGTGAGCTTGTAAATGGGCGCATTGGCCGCTTTTCCGGAAGCGTGGCTCGCAATGGCATTGGCCATGCCGGTCACCCAGCCGGTGGTGGTGCCGTTCAACCCGTGCGTGATGACCGTCACACCGCCCATGGCCATCGGCGAAACCCCCAGCCCGCACAGCAGCAGCAGACGGGAGATCAGGCGCGGGTGAGAGGAGGCTGGCTTCATGGTGGAGAAAATCCTCCGGGCAACCCGCGTCCCCGTCAACTGAATCGGACCATGGTCCATGGCAACGCAGAAAATAAAAATGCCGGAGGATGGCTCCTCCGGCATGGCGTGAAAAAGGCCGTCTTACGAGCAACCGAGGCTCTCGCCGCAATTCAGGCACTTGTAGCAGGCGCCATTGCGCACGGCGACGTGACCGCAGTTTGGGCAGGTGGGTGCGTCCTGCTGGCCGACGATCATTTTCAACAGATCGTTCGCCGGCTTGGTCGGCGCGGAGAGGACCTTTGGCATCCGGCTGGCCGCCGTGGATGACACCGGGATGACATCAGTGTCATTGTCCGCAATGGCCAGTTCGGCGACCGGGCGATTCACTTTTTTCTTCAATTCTTCGACGAGGTCGGGCATGGGCAGCTCCTGTTGGCCGCGGCTGGGCGAGTGGGCCTCGCGGTAGCCGGGCAGGAACTGGAACGCCAGCCAGCGGAACACGTAATCGGTGATGGACGAGGCGTTCCGAATTTCGGGGTTCTTGGTGAAACCGCTCGGTTCGAACCGTTGATGCGAGAATTTCCGCACCAGCGCCTCCAGCGGCACGCCGTATTGGAATGACATGCTGGTCAGCGTGGCGATGGAGTCCATCAGACCGCCGATGGTGGAGCCTTCCTTGGCCATGGTGATGAAAAGCTCGCCCGGCGTGCCGTCATCGAAGAGGCCGACGGTGAGGTAGCCCTCGTGGCCGGCGATGTCGAACTTGTGCGTGAGCGCCTGACGCGTTTCGGACAGGCGCCGGCGCAGTGGCTTGCCGGATTCCTGCTGGAGTCGTTCCACCATGGTTTCGAGCTCCCTGATCCGGAGTTCGAGGGCGGAAACGTTGGCCGTGGCGGCGGCGGACTTGTCGCCGCCTTCGTTGGTTTTCTTCGTGTTCAGGGGCTGCGAGCGCTTGGAGCCATCCCGGTAGATGGCGACGCACTTGAGGCCCATGCGCCAGGCGTCAACGTAGGCGTTGCGGATGTCCGCCACGGTTGCCTCGTTCGGCAGGTTGACCGTTTTGCTGATGGCGCCGCTGATGAAGGGCTGGGCTGCCGCCATCATCTTCAAATGGGCGAGATAATGGATGCTGCGCTTGCCCTTGGCTGCACGAAAGGCGCAATCGAACACAGCGAGATGTTCCGGCTTGAGGCCGGACGGAATCACCTGGCCGTTTTCTTCCACATCTTCAATGGTGTCGTGCTTTTCGACGTGGGCGAGGATGCCCTTGATCTCGCCTTCGTTGTAGCCCAAGCGTCGCAGCGCATCGGCCACGCCACGGTTGACAATCTTGAGCATGCCGCCGCCGGCGAGGAGCTTGTATTTCACCAGCGCAATGTCGGGTTCGACGCCGGTGGTGTCGCAATCCATCAGGAAGGCGATGGTGCCGGTGGGGGCGAGAACGGTGACCTGGGCGTTGCGGTAACCGTATTGGAGGCCCTGTTCAAGCGCGCGGTTCCAGCAGTCCCGGGCTTCGTTCTTGAGATAGTTGAATTCCCGGCTCGGATGAATGTCCTCGACGGCGTTGCGATGCAGTTTGACGACGCCGAGCGTGGATTCGATGTTGTCCTTGGCCAGCGGCTTGGTCACGCCCGAGCACCGCGCGTCGCGATAACCCGGGAACGCCCCCAGGCTGCGGGCCATGGCCGCGCTCTGCGCATACGCTTCGCCGGTCATGATGGCGGTGATGGCTCCGGCCAGGGCACGACCTTCGTCGCTGTCGTAAGGCAGTCCGTAGCTCATGATGAGCGAGCCCAAATTCGCGTAGCCGAGGCCGAGCGTGCGGTAAATGTGCGAGTTTTCCGCGATGGTCTTGGTGGGGTAGCAGGCGTTGTCCACCAGAATTTCCTGCGCCGTGATGTAGATGCGCACGGCCGCTTTGAAGCGTTCGATGTCGAACTTGCCGTTCTCGCGTTTGAACTTCATCAGGTTCAGCGACGCCAGATTGCAGGCGGTGTTGTTCAGGAACACGTATTCCGAGCAGGGATTCGTGGAGTGAATCGGTTCGGTGCCCTTGCACGTGTGCCACTTCTGGATGGCGCCGTCGTATTGCAGTCCCGGGTCGCCGCACACCCAGGTGCCCTCGGCAATTTTATCGAGAAGGGTGCTGGCGTCTTTCTTCTGAAGCGGTTTGCCGGTGGTAATCGACCGCGTCCACCACTCGCGTCCATCCACGGCGGCCTGCATGAATTCGTCGCTGACGCGGACCGAGAGGTTTTCGTTCTGATACATGACCGAGCCGTAAGCTTCGCCATTGAACGAGCCGTCGTAGCCCTGTTCGATGAGCGCCCAAGCCTTGCGCTCCTCCTTCTGCTTGCAATCGATGAACTCCTCAATGTCCCCGTGCCAGTCGCGGAGGGTGTTCATCTTCGCGGCGCGGCGGGTTTTGCCGCCGGATTTCACGACGTTCGCCACCTGATCGTAAACCTTCAGGAAGGAGAGGGGACCGCTGGGGCGTCCGCCGCCGGAGAGCTTTTCCTTGGAACTGCGGATGGGCGTCAAGTCCGTGCCGGTGCCGGAGCCGAACTTGAAGAGCATGGCCTCGGCATACGCGAGGTGCATGATGCTTTCCATGTCGTCCTCGACCGACTGGATGAAGCAGGCTGAGCACTGCGGATACTCGTATTGGGTGGCGGCGCGCTGGGCCTCACCGGTGGCCGGATTGTAGTGCCAGTTGCCCTTGGTGGAGTTCTTGCCGATGCCGTATTGGTGGTAGAGGCCGACGTTGAACCACACGGGTGAATTGAAGGCGCCGTATTGGTTCAAGCAAAGCCAGGTCAGCTCCTCATAGAACACTTCGCCGTCCTGTTTGCTGAAGTAACCATCCTTGATGCCCCAGTCCGCGATGGTGCGGGTAATGCGGTGGATCAACTGGCGCACGGACACTTCGCGCTCCGAGGTGTTCATCTCGCCGTAGAAATATTTCGAGACAACCACTTTGGTGGCCAGTTGCGACCAGGTCTTCGGCACTTCGACGTTTTCCTGCTTGAAAATCACCTTGCCGGAATCGTCGGTGATTTCCGCCGTGCGCCGGTCCCACTCAATCTGGTCGAACGGATTGACCCGGGCGTCGCTGAACACCCGGTCAATGGCGAGCATTTCCCGCCGGGTCAGGCCCGGCCTTCTGGTTGAACGCTTGGAGCTCACAGGGCTCTTGCTGGTGTTTCGGCGCCCGTTCTTGGTGGGTGCCGACGGCAAAACTTCATCGCGCGCGTCGATCATGGCAAATTTCCTTCAAAACTATCGTTGTATCCGGCTACCTGTCCAAGTTGTCCTACCATCAACCCAGACCGTCAGCCGCCCCCCAAAACGGCAATAATCCTGAGCAATTTTGCGGTTTCTTGGGGGTGGTTCGCCCCAACCGATTGGGGGTTGCGGCGACCTTACCCACAACCAATTGGGCCGCCAAGGTTTTTTTCAAAAAAGTTACGCGAACGATATTTACGAGCGAAAGGCGCCGTCCCGAGGGGCGGAAATGGGCACCGATTTGGCAGGTGGAGAACCGCTATTTTGCTCTTTTCGAACGCCTTTTCGCCGGATGTGGGCGCCTGGCATTGGGAGTCGGCTTGAACTTCCGCTTGGGATCAATGGTCTTCGGCCGTGCCCGGGGCAGCAGGTGCAGCGGACAACCCTCATAACCGAAGGCCGTGCGGAGTTCGTTGGCGAGATATTTCTTATACTGGTCGGAGAACAGCTCGTCGCGATTGACGAAGAGCACGAACGTCGGCGGAGCCTGTTTGACCTGCGTGGCGTAAAAGAACTTCAGGCGATGGCCGAGATCGCTCACGGGTTGACGTTTCTCCACGGCGTCATGCAACGTGCGGTTGAGGAGGGCGGTGGGGATTTGCTGCTGCAACTGCGCCGCCACATAGCGCACGGCTTCCAGCAGACGTTCGAGCTGAAAGCCGGACTTGGCCGATGTGAAGATCACCGGTGCATAGTCGATGAAGAACAGCTTTTCCTGCACCCACTGGCCAAATTCGGAGAGCATCACCATTTTTCCGCGCTGGCCATGATGCTTTTTCTGCCGTCGGCGCATTTCTTCCTCCTGCGCCTTGCGCACGTCTTCGGCCACCAAATCCCATTTGTTTACGACGATGATGCACGCCTTGCGGGCGGCCACGATTTTGTCGCCGATTTTTTTGTCCTGCTCTGTCACGCCCATTTCGGCATCCAGCACGAGCACCACGATGTCGGCCCGCTCGATCGAATCCTCCGAACGCTGCACGCTGAAGAACTCCACCGTGTCATCCACCCGCCGGGCTTTGCGCATGCCCGCAGTGTCGATCAAAACGTATTGCTGCCGGACGCCGTCGGTTTCGACTTCGAACGGCACGTCAACCGCGTCGCGGGTGGTGCCGGGAATCGGGCTGACGATCACCCGCTCCGATCGCGTCAGCGCGTTGATGATGGAGGATTTGCCCACGTTCGGCCGCCCGACGATCGCCAGTTTCAGGGGTGCCGGGGTCGCCGGGGCTGTTGGTGATTGGGTGGAGTCTTCGGGTGTGCCGGGCGTGTGCGTTGGCAAGGCAGCCGCCCGTGAATCGGGCGGAAGCAGCTTCAACGCGGCGTTCATCAGTTCGGCAATGCCGCCGCCGTGAATCGCGCTGACGGGAAACAGCGATTCGAAGCCGAGCCGGGCAAATTCGGCCAGGCCCGCTTCGGCCTTGCTGGTGTCCACCTTGTTCACGGCCACCAACACCGGCTTGCCGCGCTGGCGCAGGCGGGCGGCCACTTCCTGATCGAGCGGCACGATGCCTTCCTGCACGTTGACGACGAGCACGATGACAGCGGCCGATTCGAGGGCGATGTCCACCTGTTGAATGGCGGCGGTGGTGATGGCGTCCGGTGATTTTTCACGGCGCAGCAAGCCGATGCCGCCGGTGTCCACCAAGGTGAACGCCCGGCCCCCCCATTCCACCTCGGCACTGACGCGGTCGCGCGTCACGCCCGGCAAATCATGCACGATGGCGATGCGCCGTCCGGCGACGCGGTTGAACAACGCGGACTTGCCGACATTCGGCCGGCCCACAATGGCAATCAGTCCTGACATACCGCAAAAATGCCGGACCACCGTCGGTGACGAAAGGGAAAAGGAACAGCGAAGAGCAGGCGTCAACTGCCGGCCTACGTTTGGGCGCGGAGAACGAGGAGCGGCACGGTGGCCTTGTGGCGAACGGTGTGAATGACGCTGCCGAAAATAAAATCACCAATCAGCCGGTGGCCGTGGCTGGTCATGGCGATGAGGTCGCAGCCTTCCGTTTCGCTGGCCCGCAGGATTTCCGTCGGCGGATCGCCCAGGGCCAGCAGCGTCGTGACTTTCAATCCGTCTGCGCGCAGCGTTTCGGCCGTGGTTTCAAGATAGGCGCGGTCATCCTTCATTTCTTGAGACTCCGCCAGCTTCAGCCGGTCGAAATTGCGTGCCACCCAGCCGTCGGCCACGTGAACAAGCAGTAGCTCTGCACCGACGCAGTGCGCCAAATGGCTGACGTGGGGCAACAGCGTCCGGTCAGTCTGGCTGTTTTCCAGGGCAACGAGAATTTTGTGATACATGGCGGAGCAGGGCGCGCCTCGCGCGTTCATTCGTGGTTAATCATGCGGCGATGCCGCCGTTCGGGACAGGACGGCGTTCCGTCGAGATGACGCGACGGGTCTTTTCCGGCCGGCGTCGCGCTGGTGCTTCACTTCCCGGCCAGCCACGTGATGATGCCGAATTCATCTGCCAGTAGTTTAAGGTTCAAGATGACGATGACAGCCGCGATCAGCCACGCAAGCATCTTCAATCCCGCGGGGATGACGAACTCGCCCATTTTACGGCGGTCGCTGGTGAAAAGAACCAGCGGGATGACGGCGAAGCTGAGTTGCAGGCTCAGGATGACCTGGCTGAACACGAGCAGCTTGGCGGTGCCGGCCTCGCCGGAAATGGCGGTGACGACCACGGCGGGAATAATGGCAATCGCCCGCGTAATCAAGCGCCGCAGCCACGGCCGCAGGCGAATTTGCAGGAAGCCCTCCATGACAATCTGACCGGCGAGCGTGCCGGTCAGCGTGGAATTCTGTCCCGAGGCCAGCAACGCGAGGGCGAACAGGATGCTTGCGACGGTCGTGCCCAGCGTGGGCGCGAGCAGCTTGTAGGCGTCCTGGATTTCCTCCACCTGCTGGCCGGTGCGATGAAACGCCGCCGCGGCCAGAATGAGGATGGCGGCGTTGATGAACAGGGCGAACATCAAGGCAATGGTCGAATCCAGCGTGGCAAAACGGATTGCCTCGCGCTTGCCGGACGCGTTTTGCTCATACTTCCGCGTCTGCACGATGGAGGAATGCAGGTAGAGATTGTGCGGCATCACCGTGGCGCCCAGGATGCCGATCGCGATGTAAAGCATTTCGGGATTCTTGATGACCTCGAGCCGCGGCACGAACCCGCCCAGGATGCCGCTGAGGGACGGGCGGGACAGAATCAAGTCCACGGCAAAGCATCCGCCGATCACCAGAATGAGCGTGATGACAAAGGCCTCCACCCAGCGAAATCCCTTGTTTTGCAAATACATCACCGCCATCACGTCAAAAGCGGTGATCACACAGCCCCAGGCCAACGGCAGGCCAAACAACAGATTCAACGCGACTGCCGAGCCGATGACCTCCGCGAGATCACATGCGCAAATGGCGATTTCGCAGAGCAGCCAGAGAACATGCGTGACCGGCCGCGAGTAATGATCACGGCAGGCTTGCGCAAGGTCGCGCCCGGTGGCGATGCCCAAACGAGCCGCCAGTGATTGCAGGACGATGGCCATCAGGTTGGACAGTAGAATGACGCTGAGCAGGGTGTAGCCGAAACGTGAACCGCCGGCCAAGTCCGTCGCCCAATTGCCGGGATCCATGTAACCCACGGCCACGAGGTAGCCCGGGCCGGAAAACGCCAGCAGCTTCCGCCAGAAATTGAACCGCGCCGGCACGAGCACGGAGCGGTGAACTTCGGGCAGGCTTGGTGTCTCGCGCGACGAGCGCCAGCCGGTTTCCGCAACCGGCTTGGCTGGTTTATTCCCATTCATGGCTGGTGTGTCAACGTGCGGCTTCGTCCGGGGAATCCGCGTGCGCCACGCAGATCTGGCGCGCGAGATTGAAGGCGACGTGATGTTCCTTCGAGCCGACGCGCAGGTGGAGCGGACCTTCGAAGGGGGCCTTGCCGATGACCTCGATGCAGGCGGTGGGCCGGATGCCGAGCGAGGCAAGATAAGTCAGTTGAAGGGAGTCCTGCGCCATGACGCGCGACACGACCACGCATTCGCCCTCCCCGGCTTCGGCCAGACGCAGGGTGGTTTGCCGGGGCAGGGTGCCGTCCTTGGCCGGGATGGGGTCGCCATGCGGATCCGTTTCCGGATGGCCGAGCAGGGCGGCGATTTTATCCTCGAACTCCTCCGAGATGTGATGCTCCAGTTTTTCAGCCTCGGCGTGCACCTTGTCCCAGGAATATCCGAGCGCCTCGGCCAGGTAGAGCTCCAGCAGGCGATGATGCCGGATGATTTCCAGCGCAATCTTGCGTCCGGCGGTTGTCAGCACCACCCCATGATAGGGGGCATGCTTCACGAGTTTGAGTTCTGCCAGTTTTTTCAGCATGCCCGTCACGCTGGGCGCCGATACATCGAGCCGCTCGGCCAACAGCACGGTGGTTGCCTCGCCCTGGTCAGCTTCCACCAGAAAGATGGCCTTCAAGTAATCTTCCACCGCCTCGGTGCGCATAACATAATTTAGGCAAAACTAATAAATTATTTAGGAATGTCAATCCGAGATTGGGCAGGGTGTGGCGGTGGAATTGCCCGGTTGTCCGCGGCGGCCGCCTCGGGCAGGATGGCCGGGTGAAACTCGTGGATGTGCAACAGGTCGGAAACGAATTGGCAATTAAATGGGCGGACGGCACGGAATCCTTCATTCCGCTGGAAAAACTGCGCCGGGCCTGTCCGTGCGCTGGATGCAAAGGGGAGATGGACGTATTGGGCAACCTTTACAAGGGCCCGGATATTGCCTTGCGTCCCGAGTCGTTCCGGCTGCGGCGCATCACGCCGGTTGGCACCTACGCCCTCCAGCCGTCGTGGGAAGACGGGCACAACAGCGGCATTTACTCGTATGATTATCTTGCCCGCGTGGCGGATGCCTGAAGCGGGTGAACAAAAAACCGCTGCTGGGATGACCAGCAGCGGTGTGAGAGTTTGCCGATGGAGGTTTACTTGACGGTCGAACCGTCGCGCTTGCTCCAATCGTAGGGCTTGCCACTGTCCCAAGCGCTCCAGTCGGGTTCGCCGGAGTCGTCATTGGGCATAGCCGTTTTCAGGTAAGTGGTTTTCGTCGGCTGAAAGTCTTCGTCTTGAACGATGGTTGGCGTGATGAAGACAATCAGGTTACCCTTCTCGCGGCTCTTTTTATCCTGTCGGAAGAGCAAGCCAAGTCCTGGAATGTCTCCCAAAACCGGAACTTTGACGTTGCCAGTGCTGGTATTGTCTTGGATCAAGCCACCCATGACGAGTGTGTTGCCACTCGGAATCATGACGCTGGTTTCAAGCGTCCGCGTGGCAAAGATTGGCACATCAAAGCCTTGGCCGCCCACGTTGAACTTTTGCACACTATCCAGTCGCATCACGCGCGGACTCACCTTCAGGTTGATGAAGTCGTTGGCGGAGATACGGGGAGTCACATCGAGGCGGACCGTCAAGTTGGAGTAGGCGATTTGCGACCCGCCAGTCGTGTTTGCGGTGCCCGCAGTGACATTGATGATTGGATATTCAGTGCCGACTTCAATGTGTGCGGTGTCGTTGTCCAATGTGACGGTCCTGGGAGACGAAAGGATTTTCGACTCCGTGTCATTGTTGAGGAAAGACAAGACCGCATTAACTCCGTCAGCATTCAAGAAGGCAGTGGCCGGGCTTCCCATCGTGCCAAGAATGACTTTCGAGTAATCAGACGCCAATGGAGCTTGCTCGGATGCGCTATTAACCGGTCCAAACTGGCGATTGTTGCCAAAGCTAACGTTCTGGCCTTTGAGTGTGCCGGACCAATCAATTCCCTTGACCGTGCTTGGATTCATTGACGTTTCCACCAAACGCGCTTCGATCAGGACCTGTTTTGTGCGCGTATCGAGGCGGGCAACGAGGTTCGTCACATCGTTCAATTCCTTCTCGGTGGAAACGACCACCAACTGGCTGGTGCGCGTGTCGGCGACCACTTTGCTGCGCTTGTCGGTGAAGGAGGCAGTGACGGCTGCGAGCACGTTGCTCGGGCTGGCGTATTGCAACTGAATCGTCTGGGTGACGAGCGGATCGGGCGCGGCCGGATCTTTCACCGTGACGCGGGTGATCTTGACTTTCGGATCATCCACGGCTTGCAAACCGTAGTTGCTCAGCAGGGCGTTGAAGGCCTGTTCGGCGGTGATGTTTTCCCAACGGATGGACACGGTCGGCTGCGGCGCGGCCTTGCCGTCCGGACCAACCTGGCCATAAGCCACTTTGGGATCGATCATCAAATTGATGCCCGCCTGGCGCGCGAGATTGCGGATCGCATCGAGCAGGGGAGTGTCGTCGATGACAATGAGCGGAATGACGCCTGACGATCCGCCGGTCGGGGCGGCGGCGGCCTCCGTGGCAGCCGGAGCGGCTGCGGTGGCCGGGGCGGCGGTTTCGGCAGCCGGGGCCGGCGTTGCTTCGGCGACGACGGGTGCCGGGCTCGCGGCGGGTTGTTCCGCCGGGGCGGCTGCTGGAGTTTCCGCCGGGGCCGGTGTCGCCGGCTCGGCGGACTGTTGTGCGTGAGTCATCATGGCGGTGGCCACCAGGACGCCCAGGGTGGTTAGGATCAGTTTCGGTTTCATGCGGTTGTTGTTGTTCAGGGCCATCGCCCGTTTGTTAATTTGTTTTCGGCCAATACGAGGGAATTTTAGCAGCCCGGGTGCCAAGCACGGTTTCGGGCCGGTTTTGCCGCTTTGCCATCCAAGTTGCGCACAGTTGTGTGGCTGATTGTCCGTGCTTGGGACATGCCTTGGTGGGCACGGGCGGCGGTGTATGTCAAAGTCCGGGACGCAGCTTGAGTTCCTGCTGTTTGCCGTCCACATCGACGACGACTGAGTCTTCGCGGATGTCAAGGCAGCGGACACGGACGCGGGACTTGTCCACAGCGATGTCAGCTTCTTCGCCAACGACCATCGTGCGGCCGCTGATGAGGGCGAAGCGTTTCGCTTCGGTGCCGGAGATGCCTTGCAGGACCAGGCTCACAACCGGGGCTGCAGGAGTCTTGCCGGTGGCCGCCTTGGCCACCAGCCGGCTCGAATTTGGGAAGAAGGGATCGCGGCCGTCGGCGACCGTGGTGGGGATGGAGAATTCGGACTTGGGAATCTCAATCACCGAATTGGTCGCGGCGGGTTGCGGTTTCGCTTTGGCCGGTGCGTTCGTCGCGGTGGCGGCTTTGGCCGTCACCATGAGGACCGATGAAAGCGCCAGGCCGGCCAGCAATGAGTAGCGGAATTGTGGGAGTGTTTTCATCGACGGGCCTCAGGACTGATTCGGTTTTACCAGGAAGACGATGTCCATTTTAAACGTGAGCTTTTCCGGCTCGCTCGCCGCCTGGCCGGTGTTCGGAGTCACGTCCAGGTTGATGATGCGCGCGAATTGGAACTGATTTTCAAAGTCGGCGATGAACATGCCGAGATCCTGATAATAGGCCGTGCCGGCGACGGTCAGCGTGGCCTGGGAGTAGGGGAACTTGGGCAGCAGCGTGTTCTCCGTGCGGTTCGGCTGGCTGATTTGCGGGATGTCAATTTTGCGGCCCTCTTTGAAGTTGCGCATGGTGGTGACCACCCACGAGTAGATGTCGCCGCTGGCCATCTGGCTTTCCAACGCATCGAGCTTCTCCTGTTCGGTGTCGCGGTCCGCCTGGATCTGATCCTTGCGCGCCAGCATTTTTTGCATGTCGGCAAGCTGGTTCTTCAATTTCTCCGTGGTGTCGGATGCATGCCGTTTTGCATCGAGCTGGTAGGACAGGATGGCAAAGCCCCACGCCGCAGCCAGCATGACCGTGACGAGCCAGACCAGAATGACCTTGTTTCGCTTTTCCTTGGGCAGCTTGTTCATGGGTTAATCCTCAGGGGTGGCTTTTTTGGCAACGAGCTTCGCTTTCCCGGTGGAGGGCGCGTAACGGGTGGATGACGTAATCGGCAGGCGGACCTTTTCCGGCAACTGCGATTGCAGGGTGAACTGCACCACCGGCCGTCCGGTTTCCGGCCAGACCTGCGGGGGCGAAAGGCTGACCAGGCGCAGCTCGTTGTTCGTGCCGATCAAGCTGGACAAGTAATTGTTTTTGGCCAGCGCCTCCTTGAATTTGTTGACCTGATCGCCGGGGTTCGGACTGGCGTCGCGGGCCTCCAGCACAAGCGTGATGTTCTCGGCGGACGTGGCGGGCTTCAGCACCTTTTTGTCCGCTGACTTCGACTTCGACTCGTCGGTGACCGTGTAGTTGAACTCGGTGCGCAGGTGAATGAGCTGGACGTTGTCCACGTAAACTTTTTGCAGCGCGTTCAACAGGCTGCCTTCAGGGAACCGTTCCGAGGCGAGGATGTTCAGCCCCCGGACGTTGAGGTTGAGCTGCTGCAGCTTGTTGTAGTCTCCCATCACTTCGGCGTAGTCGTTGGTGATGGCCTGGATTTCCCGGGCGAAGCCCTTGGCCTTGGCGTCGGTGCGGATCACATCGGACTGAATGACCACCGAGGCGACGGCCATGAGCGCCACGCACAGGGCGCCAAAGATCATGGCGCGCTTGACGGGATCCTTGCGGCGCAATTCCTCCGCCGCCTGGGCTTCTGCAAGTAGATTGAGTCGTATAGGCATGGTTACAGGGCGGCCACGGCAGCGCCGATGGCCACGGTAAGTTGCGGGGCGACCGCATCCAGTTCAGCGGTTTGTTGCGGGGGCAGGGCGGGTTGCAGAAAAACGGTTGGATTCCAGGTTTTGCATTCTGCCATCAGCTCGACCTGCAGCAACTGGTTGATGAGTTCGGAGCCGGAGGAACCGCCCGAGACAAAAATCTGCGAGACGATCTTGTCCTGCTGGTGCTCGAAATAGTCAATGGATGCGCGCAGCTCGCGGCCCAGGGCCGTGACCATCGGCTCCAGATGCGGCTGGACCTCGGAAGCCATGCCGACCTTGATGCCCTCGGCCTCGGCGTAGCTGATGCCCATCGCTTCCGCCAGGCTGGCGGTCAATTTGTCGCCGCCGATGTTGACGACGCGGCTCAGGGCCAGATCGCCTTCCTGCAAAATGCTGATGGTGGTGTTTTTGAAGCCGACATCAATCAGCGCGACGTTTTCGCGAGCAAAAATTTCCGGCATGGCCAGCTCAAACGCATTGACCGGACCGACGATGGCCGGGGTGACGCTCTCCGCGCTCAGTCCGGCGCCTTTGATGGCCTCTTGAAGGTCGTCCATCAACTGGCGGCGTGCGCCGCCCACGAGCACGCGGTGTTTTTGCAGGCCGGTGGGCAGCTTTGCCTTGCCTTCGGCGCTGGGCGCCGTTGGCGCCTGTCTCAAAGGCGCAATGAAGCAATCGAAAACGTAGCCGGGCAGATCCTGCTGCAGGTAGTTCTTTGAATTCATCCTCAACACCTGCCGCATGTCGTCCACCGGCATGAGCGGCAGCTCGGCGTGGCGGACGACGGAATCATTCACCCCCAGCACGAGCGTCGTGGCCTTGGTGCGCGCGTTGAGCGCCTCCGCCACGGCCTTCAAATGTTCGCCCAGCATGTCGGCGGACAGGCTCTTCTCGTAAATGGGCGCGTCCAGCACTGCAAAGCCGGTGAGGATGAATTTGTCCCCCTTCTTTTGCAGGTGGATGGCCTTGGTGGTGCGTCCCCCCAAATCGACGGAGATGATGCTATCCCGTTTCTTGGGGCCGGAGCTGTTTAGAAATGGCAGCGCCATGGCGTTTCGTGTTCGGTAAAATTTTTTGCGTTCAAGCCGGCAACCTTGTGGCGCCGAACAGCGGCGCACAAACTGTCTCCGGGGCAGAACCAACGTTCCCGCCGTTCCGAGCCCGGCGACCCGCGGTGCTGCAATTTCTCCCGCAGTCGGCTGGCTATTAGCAACCGCCGCGCCAGCTTGCGCAATTATGCGAAAACGGCCTGCTGAAACTGAGAAATGCCATCCGGCGCGCCGGTGAGCGTCCGGCGGCTGTCCAAAGGCAGGGCAATCCTGCCTTGTTCTTCAACCAATCTTGGCGAGTTGCCGGGCCCGCTGTTGCAAGGCCTCGACGAAGAGTTGAATCAGCGGCGTGGCGCGGCCGCGCCACAGGGCGCCGACGGCCACTTTCGGGAAGTCCGGCAACGGGACGATGCGGGCGCCCGGTCCAATTTTGACGCCCGGAATCTGCACGGCGATGCCCACGCCAAATCCATGCGCCACGTAGGTTTGAATCAAATCCAGCGAGCTTACTTCAATGCTCGGAAACCAGTCGATGTCCCGTTGGGCGAGCGTTTGTTGCAGATGTTTGGTGATGACCTCCGCGGCGGGCATGCAGATCAGCGCCTCGTTGATGGGGTCCTGTTCCCACAACTGCTCGGCGTTTGTGATCTTGCTGCTGGCGGGCACGAGCAACATCAGGGGCAGCTCCAGCAGCACCTGCGAATTGATGCCCGGGGTGGCGCGCTTTTCAATGAGCGTGACCGCGAGGTCGATTTCCTCCCGCAACAACAAGCTTTCCAATTCGCCCTGATAACCCTCGCGCAGCGCCACGCGCAGCTGCGGCAGTTTTTTTTGCGCATGCTGGATCAGGTCCGGCAGGTGGTCGCGCAGCACGATGGTGGAGGCGCCGATGCGGATGTGCTGGGCCTGGCCGCCTTGCAGTTCGGTTTCGAGGGCGCCCAGATTGGCAAAGAAGGGCTGGATGAACTGGTAAAGCTTCTCGCCGGCCGGCGTGAGGGCGAAGGGACGCCGGTGGAACAGGGTCACGCCCAGATGCTCCTCCAACTGGGCCACCTGGCCGCTGATGGCCGGTTGTTGGATGCCGTAAGGCATGTTGCGCACGGCTTCGGTGATGCCGCCATGACGGGCCACATAGTAAAACAGCTCCAAGTGGTGAATATTCATAGGCTTCCGGGCAACCGCCGGCATGCTGGAAACCCCGCCTTCGAATTGCAAGCGTTCAGCCACCGGCGGTGTTCGGCGATCGCACAAAGTTTTTGCCTAAAGTCCAACCCGGAATCCGCCGATACATGAGGTTGGTGTGGCCGAATTCCGGCCGGTGAACGGGCCGTTGGTGGCGTGGATGCGCCGCGGGGCTCGCCGGTAGGGAGTTCGCCGCCGCCGCTGGACGCTTGAAATTCAGCCAAAACAAGAATCTGACGACGTTCACCCGCGTGGTGATCCTCACGGCCTTTTATTTTGTGGGCGGCATGTTGGGGAAGCAGGCCTCGTTCATGTCGGGCAGCGTCGCCCTCGTCTGGCCGCCGGCAGGAATCGCCCTGGCGGCCATTTTGTTGTTCGGCTACCGGTTCTGGCCGGGCGTGGCGCTGGGCGCCGTGTTGTTCTCCCTCATGAACGGCGTGCCGCTGGGCTTTTTCACCTTCGGCACCGCGGTCGGGAACACCGTCGGCGCGGTGGTGTGCGCCTTCCTGCTCCGGCAGAGTTTTGTCTTCAACAATGCGATGGAAAGCACGCGCGGCGTCGTGGGCTACATCGGCCTCGCGTGTTTCCTCGGCACCACGGTCAATGCCGCCTTCAACGTCGTCGGGCTCGCCTACGCCGGCAACGTGGCGTGGACGAATTTGTTTCCGGGCATTCTGGAATGGTGGGTGCCCAACGCGCTTGCCGCCCTGGTTGTGGCGCCGTTTCTGATTACCTGGGCCACGCCGGCCGCCAGCATTTCGTGGCAGCCCCGGCTGGTCGCGGAAGCGGTGATCTGTGCCGTCGGGCTCGTCGTGGGCACACTGATTTCGTTTCAATCGTGGTTTGTTTACGGCATTCAAAATTATCCGCTGGCGTATCTGCCCTTCCCCTTTCTCGTCTGGGGCGCGCTGCGGTTTGGCCAGCGGGGCGCGACCACCGGCACCCTGGTGGTGAGTGTGCTGGCCATTCACTCGCTGCTCCACGGGCGCGGGCCCTTTGTCACGCACACCGAGCGGGACAGCTTGATGCTGATTGGCAGTTACATCGGCATTCTGGCAGTCACGAACATGCTGCTGGCCGCGGCCGCCGCCGAACGCCGGCTGGCCGAGCGGTCCGTGTCCCAGAGCGAACGACGGTTTCGGGCGGTGGTGGAGGATCAGACTGATCTTATCTGCCGGTTTACGCCCACCGGCGAGATTACGTTTGTGAACGGCGCCTACTGCCGGTTTCGCGGCCGGACCCAGGCGGAACTGCTGGGAACAAATTTCCTGCAAACGCTCAATGCCGAAGATCGCGCGGTGGCGTTGAGTTATTTCAATGATCTGCCGCCGACGCAGCCGGCGGTTTCGTTCGACCACCGCGTCGCCGGCGCGGACGGCGCGGAACTCTGGCAGCAGTTCACCGTGCGGCATCTGTTTCCCGAGGGCGACGGGCCGCATGAATTTCAGGCCGTCATTCAGGACATCACCGCGCGCAAACAATCCGAACAGGCCCTGCAGGCCAGTGAAAAAAAATATCGTTCGCTCGTGGCCAACATTCCCGACGTGGTGTGGACGGTGAACGCCCGCCGCGAGTTGATTTACATCAGCGACAACGTCGAGACCATCCTTGGCTTCAAGCCGCGCGAAATCATGTCGCTGCCGGGCGCATGGTGGCTGGACGGCATCCACCCCGATGACGTGGCCCAGGTGGAAACGGCGTATCAAAAACTGTTCGAGGGCGGCGAACAACTGGACGTCGAATATCGCTTCCGCCGCGCCGACGGCGAATGGATCTGGCTCCAGAGCCGGGCGACGGCGACGCGCGTGGCGGATGGCGTGTTGTGCACGGACGGGTTGCTGTCGGAGATCACCCAGCGCAAACGGTCGGAGGAAGCGCTGCAACAGGCCAAGGAGGCTGCGGAGGCGGCGAACCGGGCCAAGAGCCAGTTCCTCGCCAACATGAGCCACGAGTTGCGCACGCCGCTCAACGCCATCATCGGGTTCTCCGAAATCCTCGGCGATCAAACATTCGGTCCGCTAAACGAACGCCAGTTGCGCTACGCCGGCAACATTTTGAACAGCGGCCGGCACCTGCTCCAGTTGATCAACGACATCCTTGATCTCTCCAAAGTCGAGGCCAGCCGGATGGAGCTGGCCCGCACCGCGTTCAACGTGGGCGACGCGTTGAACAACGTGCAGGCCATCGTCAAATCCCTCGCGAACAAAAAGCACATCGCACTGGAAATGAAGGTGGCGGCGGACCTCGCGCCGCTGAACGCTGACGAAAGCAAGTTCAAGCAGATCATGTATAACTTGCTCAGCAACGCCATCAAGTTCACGCCCGATGCCGGGCGCGTCACCGTCACAGCCACCGGCGAACCCGCCGGGGCTGACGCGGATCCGACTGTGTCGGGCTGGCTGCGCGTGGGCGTTGGCGACACCGGCATCGGCATTCACCCGCGTGATCATGAACGCATCTTTCATGAGTTTGAGCAGGTGGATTCCTCCTACGGCCGGCAACAACAGGGCACGGGGCTCGGGTTGACGTTGACCCGGAAATTGGTCGAGTTGCACGGCGGCCGGTTGTGGGTGGAGAGCGAAGGTGTCGAAGGGCGGGGCAGCACCTTCACGTTTTTGCTGCCACTGGTGCGGAACGATGAACGGCCGGGCGAATTCGCCTCCAGCGACGGCGTGCTGCGGCCACTGGTGCTCGTGGTGGCAACGGCTGAAGAACGGCAGCAGCTGGTGAGCGATTGCCTGCGGCGCGCGGGCTACGGCGTGGCCGCGGTGCCGGGCGTGGCGGCGCTGCGCAGTGAATTGCAGCGCAGCCGGCCTTACGCGGTGGCCATGGATGAACAGTTGCTGCCGGCGGGCGACGCCGGGACGGCTGATCTGCGTTCCATGATTCCGGGCGGGACGCCGGCGATCGTGTTCTCCACCACGGCCGATGGTTCGCCCGGCTTCAAACTGTGGACTGAAAGTGACGCCGGCTGGGAACCGTTCCGGCCGCGGCTCGTGGAGGCGATTCGCCCGACGGCATCCACCAGTGCCAAGGAGGTCCGCACCGTGGTGGTGATCGACGACGAGCCGGCGTTGCTGGAGCTGTTGACCAAGACGCTCCTTTACAAGGGATTTCAAGTGCTGCCGTCCACGGATGGCCGGCGGGGCATTGAATTCGCCGCCGGATTTCATCCGGATGCCATCATTCTCGACCTGAGCATGCCGGAATGCGACGGCCGTCAGGTGCTGGACCAGCTGCGGGCGCGGCCCGAGACCCGGCAGATTCCGATTCTGATTCATACGGGCACGGTGCTGAACGAAGACGAGCGCCAGCGCCTCGCGGCCCACGTCCACTCCATCACCTTCAAGACCAATCACGCCGGGTTGTTTGAAGACCTGGCGCGGCTGGAGGCAACCGCCGAAGCCACCGTCCAAACATGAACAATCCTTCGCCCCATCGCGTGCTGGTGGTTGAGGACAACGTGCTCAACCTGGAACTGGTGACCGACCTGCTGGAGGCCGCCGGCTATGTCGTCTGGCCCGCCCGCACGGCCGAGGAGGGCTTGCACCGCGCCCAGCATCTGCCGGATTTGATTCTTATGGATCTCAGCCTGCCCGGCATGGATGGTCTCGCCGCCATCCGGGCGTTGCGCACCGGACCGTTGACGACTGATCTGCCCATCATCGTCCTGACCGCACATGCAATGAAGGGCGACGAGGAAATCGCCCGGGCTGCCGGTTGCGACGGCTACCTCACCAAACCCATCGACACCCGCACCTTTGTCGAGAAGGTGGCCGGGTTCATCGCGTTTGCCCATTTGCGCCGGACCATCGATACCCCCACGAATTAAGGACACATGAACACAACGACACTCGAAGCCAAACCGGTCCACCCCGCCACACCGCCCCCCCGGGGACATGTGCTGGTGGTGGACGACGAAGAACAAAACCGCATGCTGCTGCGCGATTCCCTCGAGGCGCACGGCTACGAAATCGCCGAAGCCGCAGATGGCGAGCAGGCGCTGCAACAGATCGCCGAACGGCCACCCGATGTCGTGCTGCTCGATGTAATGATGCCGCGCATGGACGGTTTCGAGGTGTGCCGCCGTTTGAAAAACAACCCCGCGACCGCGGGCATTCCGGTGCTGATGGTGACGGCGCTTTCCGAACGCAAGGAGCGCATGATGGGCGTGGCCGCCGGGGCCAACGACTTTCTGAACAAGCCGGTGGACATTCAGGATTTGACCCTGCGCGTGCGCAATGCCGCTCAGCTGCGCCGCCTCTTTGCGCAATTGCAGCAGGAGCAGGAAAAATCGGAACGCCTGCTGCGGAACATCCTGCCGCCCGCCATCGCCGAGCGCATGAAGCGGGGGGAGACGCACTTTGCCGAGCATCATCCGGAGGTCACCGTGCTGGTGGCGGACCTCGTTGGTTTCACCGAATTGTCCGCGCACATCAGCCCGGATCAGGTGGTCAGTCTGCTGAACGAAATCTTTTGCGCCTTCGACGAGGTGGTGGCGCGGCAGGGGCTCGAAAAAATCAAAACCATCGGCGACGCCTACATGGTGGCGGGAGGCCTGACGCAGCCGCGCGCGGATCACGCGGAGGCCGTGGCCGGGCTGGCGCTGGCCCTGCGCGCCGAAGTGGAGCGCATCAATCGCGAATACAGCACCTCCATCCGCGTTCGGATGGGCATCAGCACCGGGCCCGTCGTGGCGGGCGTGATTGGCCGGAAGAAAATCAGCTACGACCTGTGGGGCGATTCGGTCAACCTGGCCTTCGGGCTGGAAGCCGCCGGCGAGCCCGGCACCATCACGGTTTCGGGCGCCACCTTCGAACGCGTTAAACACAGCCATCGCTTCCAACGTCGCGAGGGCGTGCCGGTCAAGGGCCACGGGGCGGTGACGGTTTATCAGTTGTTGGGCCGCATTTGAGCCGCTTCGGCGGCACCGGCCGGCGGGCCGCGCGGCCGGGCATGACCGGGGTTTGGGCGGGAGCAAATCGCTTGTTCCGTCCGTCTGACCCTTTAAAGTCATGCCACTCATGCGAGGCCTGTTAACAATTGCGGCCGTGGGGCTGGGGCTGCTCGGCGCCGCGGCGCAAAACAGCCCGCCGCCGGACGCGGCGCTGACCAACGCAATCCGCTCGGCGCGTCTTCAGCTTCAGGGCCGCCAGCCGTCGTTGACGCCGGCCGAAATCACCCGGCAGGCCGAAACGCTGGGCCGCTCCAACTGGCTCGCCTCCGCCATCGTCAAAGCGATTGAGACGCGCGACTTCACCAATGCCGCGGCGTGGTTGAAGGAGTTTCCCGGTCGCGTCGACGACCTGCAACAATACGGGCAACCATTGTTGTATCGCGCCGTGTCGCAGAACCAGCCCGAGCTGCTGGCCTTCCTGCTTCAGCAAAAGGCGAATCCCGATGTGGCCGGGCCGTTCAACGATTCACCGCTCGTGCAGGCGCTCCAGTCCCGCCGGTGGAACATGGCCTGCCAGTTGATCGAGGCGGGCGCTTCGGTGATGGGCACGAATCGTTTCGGGCGCAGCGCCGCGGGCGTCTTCTTCGAGAGTTGGTATCCGGGCAACCCTGGCGAGCCGGGCATCACGAATCTGGTGCCGCTGATGTTGCAACACGGGCTCGATCCGTTCGCGCCTGTGCGTGCGGGCAGCCCGGTTTCGCTGGTGGAAGAATGCCTGAGCCGCGAGAGCAACTATCGTTCGTTTGGCTTCGGCCCGCGCCTTTGGTCGGGGCCCAGTTCGTCGCCACCACAGGCGTTGTTCGGCGATTTGTTGCTGACGAACCAGCCCGGTCCAGCGCGGCTCACCCCGCTCGGTGACACGGCCCTGCATCTGGCGGTGTGCTGGCAGCGCACCAATCTCGTCGCATTCCTCCTTCACGCCGGATTCACCATCGATCAGACCAACGCCGCAGGGCTGACGCCGTTGCAGGAACTGGTCGGTCGCGGACTGTCGTTCCAGTCGGTCAGTCCCGGATTCACTTGGATCGGGTCCGGTATTGGACCAGCGTCACCCACGTCGAACACCAATGCGTTGCCCGCCAGCATCCCGGACTTCCTGCTCGCGCAGGGCGCGCGGCTGGATGTGTTTTCCGCGGCGGGACTGGGCCGCACCAACGAACTCGCGGCCTTGTTGCGCGAAAATCCGCATCTGGCCGGCGCTCGCGACGGTTACGGCCGCACGCCGCTGCACTACGCGGCGTTGAATGCGCCTTGGGGTGGCATGGTTGCATTCGGCCCGATGGCGGTGCGCCAGCAGATGGTGATGCCGGGGCGTTCGGGTTTGGCGCGGCCGGGGGCGCCGGATGAACCGATTGTTCGGGTGGTTCAACGGTTGTTGCAGGCGGGCGCTGATCCTTCCGTTGCGACCACGCGGAAAGTGCGGTTCGCGCGCAACCTCGGCGACATCCCGGCCGGGACGACGCCCTTGCATCTCGCCGCCAAGGCTGGCAACGCCACCTTGCTGCACGCGTTGCTGACGGCCAAGGCGGACGTGCAGCGCGCCGACGAGACGGGCGACACGCCCTTGCACCTGGCCGCACGCACGTGGCAGACCAACGCGCTGGCGCTGCTGCTGCGGGCGCACGCGCCGTTGGAGGTGACGAATCACGCCGGCCAGACGCCGTTGCGCGCGGCCGTGGAAGCCGGCATGAGCCCCGAAGTCGCCGCGCTGCTCGACGCCGGGGCCAGTCCCACCAACGGCCTCGGCGGCAGCACGTTGGTGCACCTGGCGGCGGTGCGGGGCGACGTGGCCACCTTGCGGGTGCTGTCCGCGCACCGGCTCGCGCTCGATACGCCGGATGGTTCGGGCCGCACACCATTCGAACTGGCGGCCACGGCCAGGCGGTGGGACGCCATAACGTTTCTGCGCGAAGCGGGCGCCAACCTCAATGCCGCCGATCACGACGGCAACACGGCGTTGCACCTGCTCGCGGCCGAGCAGGATGACATGGTCAATCACGAGGCCGCCCAGTCATGGTGGGAGCGGTGGGAGCGCAATCGCCTGGCCCAGCCGGGCCTCGTGGGTGGCGCCTTGCGCTGGCTGATGACCAAGAAAGTCCTCACCCCGCCGGCCGGACCGGTGTGGACGAACACCAGTCTCAGCGCGTGGTTGCTCGACAACGGCGCGCGTGTGAATGCCACCAATCACGCTGGACAGACGCCGTTGCACGTCCTGTGCGGCGCCAACTGGTTGAACTGGTATGACCTGAACCAAACCTCGAACCGCCTGGCCGTTTTGCTGAACGCGGGGGCGCGGCTCGATTTGACCGACACGAACGGCCTCACGCCGCTGCATCTCGCAGTCACAAACGCTTCACCTGCGCAGCTGGCCTTTCTGCTCAAGCAAGCCGGGCGCGGCGTGGACATGCGGGATGCGCGGGGGCGGACGTTGTTGCACGTCGCCGTGCTGGGCGCGCGCGACAATCTCGATCGTGTGTCGGCCTTGTTGTCCGCTGGCGCGGACCCGAATGTGCGCGACCGGCAAGGGCAGACCCCGTTGCTCCTCGCGTTGTCGTTCCGTAACGATGGCTACGACTGGCAGCGGTCGCGGCTCGTGCAGATGTTGTTGACGAATCGCGCCGACCCGAATCTGGCGGACGCGCGCGGCGACACGCCGCTGCATTGGGTCATGCGAAACTACGCTTCGAACTGGGACTATCCGGCGCGCGACTTTGTTCCGCTGCTGCTCACGAACGGCGCGCAGCCCAATGCCCGCGACCGGGCCGGGCTGACGCCGCTGCATTGGCTGGCGTCTTCCAGCAACGGCTTTGTGCATCCCTTCGGCCAGATCGGCCCCATCCTGTTTGATGCGCGCTGGGATTACGCCGCGCGGGATCCGGTGGGCGACGCGCCCGTTCACCTTTGGATTCCGCACCTGCAAAATTACTGGGACGACATGGAGGGCTTCAAACGCGTATTGACCAACCAGCATCTGGTGAACTTCACCAACAGCGCGGGGGACACGCCGTTGCACCTGGCGTTGAAGGCGGACAAGGATTTTCTGGCGCGCGCGTTGATGCAAATCGGCGCCGATCCCACGCTGAAGAATGCCGCGGGCGAAACCGCCCTGCGCCTGGCCGTCGAGCGGTCGCCGGGCTTTTTCGATCAGGAGGTGCGTCCACCGGGGGCGCAACATCGGTTCTTCGACGCCATTCGCCTGCGGGATCGGGCGGATTTGAACGGCTGGCTCACGGCGGATCCGAGTCTGGCCACGGTGACCAATCGCGACGGGGCGACGGCGTTAATGGCGGCCACGGATGCAGGCGATCCCACAAACATCAACCGCCTGCTGGAACTGGGCGCGCCGCTGGATGCGCTTTCGGCGTTGCGTCTGGGGCGGATGACTGAATTTCAAAAACTGCTGGAAGCTGCGCCTCGTCCGGTGCCTGACGCGTGGCTGTTTGAAGCCGTGCGGTTCGGCCGGCTGGATGGCTTGCAGGCGTTGCTGGCGGCGGGCGCCTCCGTGGAGGCCGCCGATGGCGACGGACACTCGTTGCTGTTTCGTGCCACCGCCGCGAAACGCGCGGACCTGGCGGAATGGCTGCGAATTCAGGGCTGCCGTCCGACGTTCTTCGACGCGATCGAGGAGGGCGACATCGCTGCGTTGGACGCCTTCGCGACGGCCGATCCCGCTTGCGTCAGCCTGACCAATCGCAACGGCGCGACGCCGCTGTATGATGCGGCGACGGCCGGCCGGACGGAAGTTGCGAAATGGCTGTTGCAGCACGGCGCGCCGGTGAACGCGCCCATTCCCGGCGGCTGGACCGCGCTGCACGCCGCCGCGATGAACGATGCCGTCGAACTGGGGCGCGTGCTGCTGGACGCGGGTGCCTCACCCAACATTCTGGGACCGGGCGGCATGGGGCCGTTGCATCTGGCGGCGGCGCTGGGAAACACCAACTTCGCCGGCTTGTTGTTGGCGCGCGGCGCGGACGTGAATTTGATTTCGCCGGTGCAGGGCGGTTATTTCGGCAACTCGCCGCTGCATTGGGCCGCGCACTTGGGGAAGGTGGACATGTTCAAGTTGTTGCTGGCGCACGGCGCGGACTTGAAGGCGCTGAACCGCCAGAAGGAAACGCCGCTGGAACTTGCCCGGGCCAATACGCGCGGCCGACACCTTGGATTTCCCTGGCCGCCGGGGACCTCCTACCGTTACGACCCGGCCATGCAGCGGTCGCCACAGCGCGAGGTCCGGTTGCGGGAGCTGGAAGCGGCGGCGGCCCAACATTGATGGAACTTTCGGTCCTTCACATAAATCAATTTTCACTTGGCAGCCGCTTCCTGCTAAAACACCTTCCAACTTCCCCGGCGTTCGCCGTGGGTGGTTTCCCGGAACATGAAACGGCTGCAACTCATTTTCGCGATCCTGGTGCTCGCTTCGCTGGGCACGGGCTGTTCGTTTCGGCGGCTTGCCGTGAACCAGCTGGGCGATGCGCTGGCGTCCGGCGGCAGCACGTTCGCCAGCGATGATGATCCGGACCTGGTCAAGGCCGCCGTGCCGTTCAGCCTGAAGTTGATGGAATCCCTGCTGGCGGAAAGCCCGCGGCATCGCGGTTTGTTGCTCGCCTCCTCCAGCGGGTTCACGCAATACGGCTACGCGTTCGTGCAGGAGGACGCCGACGAGCTCGAAGACACGGACTTCGCGCGGGCCGAGGCGCTGCGCACGCGGGCGAAGCGGCTTTACCTGCGGGCGCGCGGCTACGGCCTGCGCGGTCTCGAAGCGGCGCACCCGGGCTTCACCAACGCGCTCGTGGCTCATCCGCGTCAGGCGGTGGCGCAGCTCAAAAAGGCCGATGTGCCGCAGGTGTATTGGACGGCGGCCGCGTGGGGCGCGGCCATTTCGCTGGGCAAGGATGATCCGGCGCTGCTGGCCGAGATTCCGCAGATGGAGGCGTTGATTGACCGGGCGCTGGTGCTGGACGAAAGCTGGGACGAGGGCGCCATTCACGGGTTCCTCATCAGTTACGAAATGAGCCGGCAGGGCGTGCCGGGCGATCCGGTGGCGCGCGCGCGACAGCATTTTGAGCGGGCCATGGAATTGACGGGCGGTCACGAGGCCGGTCCGTTGGTGGCGTATGCCGAGTCCGTGTGCGTGGCCCAGCAGGACCTGCCGCAATTCGAGGCGTTGCTGCACCGCGCCCTTGCCATCAATCCGGACGAGCATCCGCAAACGCGCCTCGTGAACCTTATCATGCAGCGGCGTGCACGGTGGTTGTTGACGAAAAAGGAAGATTTATTTCTGAACGTGCCGCCGCCGGCGTCGCACTAAGTTTTGACATGAAACGCATCCCCATTCTGATGGCCGCCATTGTTGCGGCGCTCGCCCTGACCACCGCCCAGGCCGCGCCGCGGCTCAAGCTGGGCACGCTGGTGCCGGTGGGCACGTCGTATCACAAATCCCTCATGACCATGGCCGAGGCCTGGCGCAAGGATTCCGGCGGCACCGTGCAGTTGAACGTGTATGCCGGCGGCAAACTCGGCGGCGAAGCCGAAATGGTCGGCCTGATGAAGCTCGATTCGCTTCAGGCGGCGTTGCTGACCGCCGTCGGGCTGTCCGAAATCGAGCCGGGCGTTTCGGGGCTCCAGAACATTCCGATGGGTTTCAACAGCCTCGACGAGGTGGATTATGTTGGCGAAAAATTGCGGCCCCTGCTGGAGGAGCGCATGGCGAGGAAGGGCTTCGTGGTGCTGTTCTGGACCGATGCGGGCTGGGTGCGCTTCTTCTCCAACAAACCAGTGACGCATCCCGCCGACCTCAAGAAGTTGAAGCTGTTCACCTGGTCGGGCACGCCGGCGTCGGTGGAGATTTACAAGGCCGCGGGCTTTGATGCTGTGCCGCTGGAGACGGCCGACATCGTGCCGAGTTTGCAGACCGGGCTTATCGATGCCGTGCCCGTGCCGCCGTTTTTTGCGATGGCCAGCCAGATCGACGAACGGGCGCCTTACATGGCCGAGGTGAACTGGGCTCCGATTGTCGGCGCGCTCGTCGTGCGCAAGGAGACCTGGGAGAAAATCCCGGCGGCAGTCCGTGCCAAGCTGCAGGCGGACGCCACCACGGCCGGCCAGGAAATCAAAGCCGCCGGCCGCCGGGAAATGGATGAATCCGTCGCGGCGATGGAGAAGCGCGGCTTGAAAGTGACGAAGATTCCGCCCGCCGTCGAAGCCGAATGGCGGCAGGCGGCCGAAGCGGTGTATCCGAAAATTCGCGGTTCAATCGTGCCCGAGGACATCTTTGACCAGGCGATGAAGTTCATCGCCGAATACCGGGCGCAGAAGAAGTGATTTCCCTCGCGTGAGCCATTCCTCCGCACCGAGCCCGGAAGTTCCCGCCCCGGAACCGGCCAATCTGCCGGCGGGCTGGAAGGTCGTGCGTCAGGGTGAAAACCTGATTGTCGTGGCGGCGCTTGCGGCCATGACGCTGCTGCCCGTGGTGGAGGTGGCGTTGCGGCAATTCTTCAAGACCGGCGTCCCGGCCTCGGCCACGATGGTGCAGCATCTCGTGCTCGCCGTCGGGATGCTCGGCGGCGCGCTGGCGGCGCGGGAAAACCGGCTGCTCTCCCTTTCCGTTGCGACGCACTGGCTCAAGGACGGCTGGCTGACGGCGGCGCGGGTGTTCAGCAATGGCTTTGCGGCCGCCATCAGCGCCCTGCTGACGGCGGCCAGCTGGCAGTTTGTCATGTCGCAGCGCTCGCTCGGGCAGGAGTTTGCCTTTGGCATTCCGCGCTGGGTGGTGCAGTCGCTCATTGTTGTCGGCTTCGCGCTGGTGACCGTGCGGCTGGTGTGGCACGCCGCCGATCGCTGGCGCTGGCGCGCGGTCACGCTGGTTCTCGCGGCGGGCTTCATTGCGGTGGCCCTGGACGCGGGCATTCCGCCGGAAAATCTCCGCTGGCCGGCCATGATTGTGCTGCTGCTGGCGGTGATTTTTGGCGCACCCATTTTTACGGCGCTTGGCGGCATTGCGCTCATCATGCTGTGGTCCGGCGGCGAGCCGGTGGGGCCGATTCCGCTGAAACATTACCAGCTCACGGTCAACGCCACCCTGCCAAGCCTGCCGCTGTTCACGTTGGCGGGTTACTTCCTTGCGGAAGGCGGCGCGGCGAAACGGCTGGTGCGCTTGTTCCAGGCGTGGTTTGGCAGCCTGCGCGGCGGGCCGGCGATTGTGACGACGCTGGTGTGCGCGTTTTTCACTTCGTTCACCGGCGCCTCGGGAGCCACCATTCTGGCGCTGGGCGGCGTGTTGATGCCGGTGCTGGTTTCCGCGCGTTACGCGGAACGTTCTTCGCTTGGCTTGCTGACCGGTGCGGGCTCGCTTGGCATGCTGTTTCCCCCGTGCCTGCCGCCGATTCTCTACGCCATCATCGCCAGCAGCGGCGGCGAGGTGAGCATTGGCATCAAGGAAATCTTTCTCGGCGGCTTCCTGCCCGGGCTGCTGCTCGTGGGGTTGACGGTTCTGTGGGGGCTGCGCATCGGCAAGCGGGCGGGCGATTCCGCGCGCACGCCGTTCGTGGCGCGCGAAGCGTGGGCGGCCACCTGGGCGGCGAAGTGGGAGCTGCTCGTGCCCGTTGTCGCCCTGACGTCGCTGTTCAGCGGTTTTGCGACGCCGGTGGAGGCCGCGGCGCTGACGGCGTTTTACACGTTCGTGGTGAGCGTCGTGATTCAACGCGACCTGCACCTGTTCCGCGACGTGCCGCGTGTGATGACGGAGTGCGGTCTGCTCATTGGCGGCGTGTTGCTGATTCTCGGCGTGGCGCTGGGTTTCACCCATTACCTGATTGACGCGCAAATTCCCGACCAGGCGGTCGCGTGGGCGACGACGACGATTCATTCCAAATGGATTTTCCTGCTGGTGTTGAACGTGGTGCTGCTCGTCATCGGGGGACTGGTGGAGATTTACGCGGCGATCGTCGTGGTGGTGCCGCTGCTGGTGCCCATTGGCGCGGCGTTCGGCATCGACCCGGTGCATCTGGGCATCATTTTTCTCGCCAACATGGAACTCGGCTTCCTGGCGCCGCCGGTGGGGATCAATTTGCTGCTCGCCTCGTATCGCTTCAACAAACCGATGAGCGAGGTGACGCGCGCATCCCTGCCCATGCTGGCCGTGATGGTGATCGGAGTGTTGCTGATCACCTACGTGCCGTGGCTGACGACGTGGCTGCCCGGACTGTTCAAATGACATCCAACTCGGGCGGACCGTATGTCCGCAATTCGGGTCCGCACCGCTGAAGGGAATTTTCCCGGTCGGTGGCGGACTGACCTTTGAAACTTTATGAACCCCACCGAAATTCCCCCGCCGCTGCCCGGCGAAGCGCCGCCCATGGCGGTCCGCCGCATCAACTGGTTCCTGTTTTTCGCCGTGCTGCTCGCGCCGCCGGTTCTCACGTTGCTGACGGCGATGGCCGGGTGGCAGAGCTTCCCGGTCGCGTGCCCGTTCGTTGGCGGCGCGCTGGCGGGCCTGGTCTGCGGCATTCAACTCGCGCGCCGGCTCGGCCAGACGACGAATGCGGTCGTGCTCCTGAGCTTTGCGTTCTTCATCGTGTTCGGCGCGCTGAGTTTTGCGCTGTGCTTCACGGGGTGCCTGCTGGGCAATTACAATTTCAACGTCCACTGACGTGGCCATTCGCGATTCATTGCCCCGGTTGCGGCTGACGGATGAACTGCTGAAGCGCACTACGTCGCGCTGTCCCGTTTGTCACGCGCCCTGTCCGGCGGAAGTCTGGCGCACGGGGTCAATTCCCGCGCGCGTCCTGCTCAAGCGCCTTTGTCCGACGCATGGCGAGGCGAGCGTCTGTCTCGCGTCCGATGCGCGCTTTTACTGGCTGGCCAAGGGCCGGCCGGAGAACGCGTGTTGCTCCGGCGGGGCAGCTTCGCCCGGCACCTGCTGCTCGGCGGACGGTTCGAACGTTGGCACGCTCGGTCGCAATGCCCATCCCGGCGACGCCGTGGGCGTGATGGAAAAATTGTCCACCTGCCTCGCTCTCATCGAAATTGTTCACTCGTGCAACCTTGCCTGCCCGACGTGCTACGCGGATTCGCCGCCCGGCGCCGCCGCGCGGGTGGATGCCGTGCCGTTGGCGGACTTGCAACGGCGCATTCAAGGTGTGATTGACCGCAAAGGCGGCATTGAGATTTTGCAACTGTCCGGCGGTGAACCCACGTTGCACCCGCAATTCTTCGAGCTGCTCCGGTGGCTCCACGCCCAGCCCGGCATTGATTACGTGCTGCTGAACACGAACGGCGTCCGCGTGGCGCACGACGAAGCCTTCGCGCGGGAACTCGCGGCGACATTCCGCCCCGGCCGGTTCCAGCTTTACCTGCAATTCGATGGTCCGCAGGCGGCGGGCCAGGAATTCCTGCGGGGCGCGGATTTGCGGGCGACGCGGGAGCGCTGCCTCGAACGTTGCCGGGAAATGAAACTGCCGGTCACGCTCGCGATGACCGTGACGCCGGAGAATCTGGCGTTCCTGTGGGAGGCGATTGAATTTGGCCTGCGCTGGCCCAACGTGCGCGGCATCAGCTTCCAGCCAATGTTCGGCAGCGGGCGCATGCCCGCGGCCAAGCCGGCGGCGCGTTTGAACACGGCGGACATCATTCTGGCGGCGGTCGCGCAATCGGCCGGCTGTTTGCGGTTTGAAGATTTCACGCCTCTGCCGTGCGGCGACCCGAACTGCGCCACGATCGGTTATTTGTTGAAGCTGGACGGTCAGGTGCGGTCGGTGAGCGACTTCGTTGATTTTGCGAACGTGCAGGATTTTCTGGGCACGAAGGTGCGCTACCGGCTGGAGGACTTGATGAAGTGCGGATGCGAATCCGAGCCGCTGGGCGACCTGCTCAAGCAATTCGAGCTGGACGAGACGCACACGTTCCGGCTGTTCATCAAGCCCTTCATGGACGCGTTGACGTGGGACGAGGATCGCATTGACCGCTGTTGCACGCACGTCATCCGGCCGGACGGAAAGCTGGATTCGTTCTGCCGTTACTACTCCGGATTCGCCGATTGCCGATGAATGTCTCCACTGCCTACGGCTGGCTGATGCTTGCGGGCATCGGCGTCAGCATTGGGCTGTGGACGCGCGTGGCGCGGCGGGATGCGCGGCTCGTGGTAATTTACGTGGCGGCGCTGGCGGGCGCCTTTCTGGGGGCCAAACTGGTCTATCTCGCGGCGGAAGGCTGGCTGCACTGGCACGACGCCAATCGCTGGCTCGTGCTGGCCACTGGCAAAAGCATCACGGGCGCGCTGCTCGGGGGTTACGCGGGCGTCGAAATCGCCAAGCGGCTGGTGGCCCATTCCGGCGCGACGGGCGACTGGTTCGCGGTCATCGCGCCGCTGGGCATCATGCTGGGCCGCGTGGGCTGCCTCTTGCACGGCTGTTGCCTGGGCCGCGTGTGTGCGCCGGCGTGGTATGCCGTGGGGGACACGGCGGGCGTGGCGCGCTGGCCCGCGGCCGCCACGGAATTGCTCTTCAATGCGCTGATGCTGGGAACGGTTCTCTGGCTGCGCCGACGTAGAATTTTCTCCGGCCAGCATTTTCATCTCTACCTGATGGCGTATGGCGCCTTCCGGTTCGCGCACGAATTCTGGCGGGACACGCCGCAAATTTTGGGGCCGTTGACCGGGTATCAAATGGCGGCATTGGCGCTGCTGGCGTTGGGCGCGGTCCGTTTTCTTCAGCGCCGTTCCGCGGCGGTCGCCGGCGGTTCCAGAGCGTCGCCGATTGAAGCCGCGGGCCCGGTGCGCTAGAGTCGCTGCATGAAACGCACGAGGTTCGCAACGACGACGGGCTGGTTGTCCATTTTGCTGGCGGCGGTGCTGCTGGCGGGCTGCACCACGGTCCCGGAAACGGGCCGGCGGCAGTTCAACTTCATGACGCCCAGCGATGAAATGCAGCTGGGCTTTTCCGAGTTCGACAAAATGAAGCAGGAAGTGCCGATCAACCACGATCCTGCCATCAACGCGCTGGTGCAGCGGGTGGGCAAACGCATTGCGGCGGTGGCGCCCCTGCCGAACGCGCAGTGGGAGTTCGTCGTGTTCGAGAGCAAGGAAGCGAACGCCTTCTGCCTGCCGGGCGGCAAGGTCGGCGTTTACACCGGCATCCTGCCCATCACGAAGGATGAAGCGGGCCTCGCGACCGTGCTCGGGCACGAAGTGGCGCATGCGGTGGCGCGGCACGGTGGCGAACGCATCAGCGAAGCGGTCGGGCTCCAGTTGCTCGGCGCGGTGGTGGATGCGTCCACCAGCAAGTCGAAGTATCACGACGCCTTTGTGGCCAGCTACGGTCTGGGCAGCCAGCTCGGGGCGGCTTTGCCCCACAGCCGGCTCCAGGAATCGGAGGCGGACCACATCGGGCTCCTTTACATGTCCCGCGCGGGATACGATCCCGAGGAGGCGGTGAAATTCTGGCAGCGCTTTGCAGCCTTCAACCAGCAGCAGGGCGCGAATACGCCGTGGTTCCTGCGCACGCATCCGCTGGACGAAAAGCGCATCGAACAGTTGAAAGGCTGGATGCCGGAGGCCAAGGCGCAGTTCAAGCCGGCGGCGAATTGAAGCGTCGGTCCGTTCCGTTCTAGCGCTGGCAGACGGCGCAATAAAACGTGCTGCGCGCCGCCTGGACGATGCGCTTGATCGCCGCGGCACAATCGGGGCACGGCTGCCCGGCGCGGTCATACACGCGGAGCCGTTCCGTGTAATAATCCGGCGTTTCAGCGGCCCGGCCGAAATAGAACAGCCGGTCCTTCGCCTGCGTCCCGGCAAAATCCAGCGGGATCGTGCTGCCGCAGTCGATGGCCTCCTGCAACACCGCGCGAATCTGACCGTGCAACGCGGTCACTTCGGCGCGCTTCAAACTGCGCGCCGCACGGCGGGGTGACAGCCGCGCGCGAAACAGGGCTTCACTGGCGTAAATGTTGCCCACGCCGGCCACCAGCGATTGATCGAGCAGCCTCACCTTGATGGCCTGCGTGGAACGCGTCAACGCGGCGGCAAACTCAGGCACGGTAAATTCATCCGACAACGGCTCCGGCCCGAGCGACTCCACCGCGGTTGTGTCGAGCGTGAAGCGGCCGAAGTAACGCGTGTCCTCATACACGAAATGGAGTTTTCCGAGATCCAAAATGACCGCCGCATGCCGGGGCAGGGGCGCGGCGTGCGGTTGCAGAAACATCCGGCCCGTCATCCCGAGGTGCCCCAGACAGGTGAAGGGCTGGCCATTCGGTGGTTGCCAGTCAAACAAAAGGTATTTGCCACGCCGGCGCAAACCGGCAAACCGCGCGCCCGTCAGCCGCTGCGCCAGCGCGCGTGCGCTCGTCGGGCGGATGACCTTGGCGCGACACACTTCGACACCACGCACCGTCTGGCCGCGCAACAGCGGGCGCAGGTGGCGGGCGAGGACTTCCACTTCAGGCAGTTCCGGCACGCGCTGAATTTAATGATTCCACGGCACAATAAAAGCCGCGGCTGGATCCGGTGTTTTTGCTTTGCAGCGCCGGTGGCCCCACTAAGCTCCCGGCCGGTTTTGATATGAGACGAACGAAGATAGTCGCAACCCTGGGCCCGGCCACGGAATCGCCGGAGATGATCCGCAAGCTGGTGGCCGCCGGCATGAACGTGGCGCGCCTGAACATGTCGCACGCGCCGCACGACTGGATCCGCCGCATCGTGCCGGAAATCCGCGCCGCCGCGAAGGAGCAGGGACGGTTTGTCGGCATTCTGCTCGACACGCAGGGTCCGGCCATTCGCACGGGCGACCTGCCGACGAAGCTCGATCTCAAGCCGGGCCAGAAATTCACCTTCACCGTGCGCGGCGAGACGCGCGAGGAACATCATTCGGTGGATGTGAACTACGAGAACTTCGTGAATGACATCAGCGTGGGCGACATCGTGCTCGTGGACAACGGCACGATTCACATGCGCGTGTTGAAGAAGCACGAGAACAAGATCGAATGCGAAGTGCTGACGCCCGGTCAGTTGGGCAGCCGCCGGCACATCAACCTGCCCGGCGTCAAGGTCAGCCTGCCGGCGTTGACGGCCAAGGACCTGGCCGACGTGGCGGTCGGCCTGGAAGTGGGTGTGGACTACATCGCGCTCTCGTTCGTCCGCGAGGCCAAGGACATTTTGCAGTTGCGCGCGGTGATCGGCGACCGGAGCAATCCGCCGCAGATCGTCGCCAAGATCGAAGACCAGGAGGCCGTTCGGAACCTCGACGCGATCGTCAGCGAGGCGGACGCCATCATGGTGGCGCGCGGCGACCTGGGCATCGAATGTCCCTACGAGGAGCTGCCGATCATTCAGCGGCGCATCGTGAAAACCTGCATGCGCGCGGGCAAGCCGTTCATCATCGCGACCCACATGCTCGAAAGCATGATTGAAAACCCGCATCCGACGCGGGCCGAAGTGACCGACGTGGCCAACGCAGTTTACGAGCAGGCGGACGCCATCATGCTCAGCGGCGAAACCACCGTGGGCAAGAATCCGCTCAAGTGCATCGAGGTGCTCGACAAGATCGCCTGCCGCATCGAACGCAGCGGCGGCGCCAATTTTCAGGAGCAGGCCGTGCTTACGACCCCCCGGCAGAAGCTGGTCAAGAGCGCGGTGGTCATGGCCAACGACCTCAAGGCCGAGGCAATTGTCGTCTTCACCTACGCGGGCAACATGGCGCGCTACGCGGCGTGGATGCGGCCACGTCATTCCTCGATTTATGTGGCGTGCGACAGCGAGCACGTGGCCAACGCGCTCGCGCTCAACTGGGGTGTGGTGCCCAAGATCGTGCCGTTCGACCGCATTCAACCCGAGAACACCATCAATGCAGCGCTCAACCTGCTGCGGACGGAAGGAGCCTTGAAAGCGGGCAGCACGGCGGTGGTGATTGGCGCGGTTTCCACCGGCACCGAAATCATCGACGCGGTGCAAATGCGCACCATCGACTAACCGGGTGCGGCGGCGGGTGCGGGAAGCGGCGTTTGCCGTCCTGCATCCAGCAGTTGAATGACCTCTTCGTCGCTCGTCTGGTCAAAGACATCGTAGTAGCAGCCGATGGCCTCCAGGGCGGGATCGTTGATCAAGGTCAGGATCTCGTCGGCGAGCCGGCCCAGGCGGTTGACGGCGTGGGTGGAAGCGACCGGAACCGCGACGACAACGCGCCGGGCCCGTTGGGCGCGCACGGAACGGGCGGCGGCCTCCATGGTGGCACCGGTGGCAAGCCCGTCGTCCACCAACAACACCTGAAACCCGGACAGTGGCGGCCGGCGGTTGATGGCAAACAGGCGTTCCACCCGCGCCAGCCGTTGTTTTTCCTCGGCGATGACCCGGTCCAGCGCCGGACTGCCGGTGGGCGCGGCCGGATCAAGCAGTTGGATGCCGCGTTCCGCGATCGCACCGACGGCGAATTCGCGCTGCACCGGATGGCCGATTTTGCGCACAACCAAAGCATCCAGCGGCCGGGTCAGCGCGCGGGCGACCTCCGCCGCAACCACCACGCCTCCGCGCGGCAAACCGAGCACCATGTCGATGGGCGTTCCGCGTTCCTTCAACCGACGCCCCAACAATGCACCGGCCTCTTTGCGATTGGCAAACCTCACATCGCAACTTCCAGCCGCCGCGTCCCAAATGCAAACGCCCGCGAACCAGGCGGCCCGCGGGCGCGAGAGTGGTCGTCGGTCAACTGGTGACCAGCGTGCCGACTTTTTTGCCGATGACGATGTCGCGCAGGTTGTGCGGCTTGAAGAAATCAAAGACGACGATCGGCATCTTGTTGTCCATGCACAACGAGAACGCCGTGGAATCCATGACCTTCAATCGCTTCACGAGCGCTTCGGTATAGCTGATGTCGGTGAAACGTTTGGCCTTGGGATTCTTCTTCGGGTCGCAGTCGTAAATGCCGTCCACCTTGGTGGCCTTCAAAATGACCTCGGCGCCGATTTCATTTGCGCGCAGGGCGGCGGCGGTGTCGGTGGAGAAATACGGGTTGCCCGTGCCGCCGCCAAAAATCACCACGCGGCCCTTCTCCAGATGGCGCACGGCGCGACGCCGGATGAAGGGCTCGGCCACCTGCGACATGGCGATGGCGCTTTGCACGCGGGTGGGCACGCCGAGTTTTTCGAGCGCGTCCTGGAGCGCGAGCGAATTGATGACGGTGGCCAGCATGCCCATGTAATCGCCGGTGGCGCGTTCGATGCCCTTCTCGCTGCCGGGCAGGCCGCGGAAGATGTTGCCGCCGCCGATGACCACCACCACCTGCACGCCGAGTTCCTTGACCTCCCGAATCTGCGCGGCCATGCCATGCACGGCGTCGGGATCAATGCCGATGCCGGCCTGGCCGCCGAGGGCTTCGCCACTCAGCTTGAGGAGAATTCTGCGGTATTTGGGTGGGGGTGAGTTTTTCATGGTGTGCGCGCGTGTGCCCGGAAGTGGGCGCGCTGTTAATAGCAACCTCGCCGGAGACGGTCAATCCAAGCCGGGACCGGCAGGTTGAAAAGGCGCGGCCGGAGGCGTTGCCGTTCGCCGCCAACGCCGAATTGTCACTTTGGACTTTGAACCCCGCGGGGCGAATCCGTAGGCTGCGCGCGCATGTCGCAAATGCTCAAGTCTTCGGGCGCGATGGCCGTCGCCACGCTGACCAGCCGCCTGCTCGGCATGGTGCGCGAAATGGTTTACAGCTGGTTCATGGGCTCCGGCGAGGTCGCGGGCGCGTTCATGCTGGCGTTCACCATTCCCAACCTCTTCCGCCGGCTGCTGGGCGAGGGCGCGCTGACGGCGGCGTTCATTCCCATTTTCAAGGAGAAGGAGCGCACGGCGGGCGAAGCCGAAATGTGGCGGGCCGCGAACGTGACCATTTCGGCGCTCATCCTCGCGGCCACGGTCATCATTGCGCTGGCGATGATCGGGCTGAGTGTCGCGTTGCACTGGGGCCATTTTTCCGCGGCCACCACGCTCATGCTGCACCTGTTGCGGTGGATGTTTCCCTACATGCTGCTGGTCTGCCTCGCGGCGGTGTTCATGGGCATGCTCAACGCCCGCGGGCATTTTTTCATTCCGGCCATGGGCGCCACGATGTTGAACGTGGTGATGATTTCGGCGGTCGTGTTTCTGGCGCCGCACTTCGGCACGGAACTGCGGGAAAAGGTGTTCGCGCTGGCCATCGGCGTGCTGTTCGCCGGCGTGGCGCAGGCGGGGTTTCAACTGCCCAGCCTGCGGCGGGAAGGCTTTCGCTTCCGGTGGGTTTCGCCATTCGGAGATCCCACTGTGCGTCACGTCATCGAACGCATGATCCCCGGCACCATCGGCATGGCGTCGTATCAGATCAACGTCCTGCTGACGCAAAGTCTCGCCTTTTGGGTGGGGGCGAGCATCGTGGCGTCGTTCCAGTATTCGGTCCGGTTGATGGAACTGCCCCAGGGCCTGTTTGGCATTTCGCTGGCCACATATCTGTTGCCGACGTTGACCGGGCTGGCCGCGGAAAAGAAATATGACGACTTCCGCGCCACGTTGCGGCAGGGCGTGTCGCACCTGTTGTTCCTGAATCTGCTGGCGTCCGTGTTGCTGGTCACATTGTCCGAACCGATCATCCGGGTCATTTACGAACGCGGCCGTTTCGCGGCCGATGGCTCCACCGATGCGGTGGCCTTTGCGCTCGCGTGTCTGGCGCCCGGCCTCGTCATGTTTTCCACGGTGAACGTGCTGGCCCGCGCGTTCTATGCCTTGGGCGACACGCGGACGCCGATGCTGGTCAGCGTGTTTTGCCTCGTGCTGAACCTGGTGTTCACGGTGGTGCTGCTCATTCTGTTCAAACCCGGCTACAAGCAGGGCGGGTTGGGCGTGGCCAACACGTTGAGCGCGCTCTTCAACGCCGGTTTGCTCGCGTATGCCCTGCGACGGAAACTCCGGCGCCTGGGCTGGCATGAACTGCGGCAGGCCTTGAACCCGCTGCTGGCGGCGGGCGTGGTGGCGGGATTGGTGGCCTGGTTTGGCGGTCGGTTTTGGGAAAGCCATCTCGGGCATGGCAACCTCGCATTGAAAATTGGCGCGGTCTTTGCCCCTGCTTCCGTCGCCGCGCTGGCCTACTGGGCCGTGGCTTGGTGGCTGAGGGTGCCCTCCGCGGGCGAAATCGGAAAACTGCTGACCGGCTGGCGGCGCCGGGTGGGTTGAGGTTTGCTCGACGGGCCGCCGCCGGGTGATGGACGGGAGCAATTGCGGGCCGTCCGCGTCGAACGGCCGTTTTCACCGTTCCCGAACCCGCCCGGTTGCCTTGACACAAGGGGCTTCATTGTTATTCTCCGGCGCTCCGCTCGCGGCGGTGGGTCCGGGTCAAACTGACTCTGGGCCGGGTTCGCGGCGGGAATTGATTTTTTGCCAAGCTATGAAACGCCAATACCAACCGTCGAAAATTCGCCGCAAGCGCCAGCATGGTTTCCGCGCGCGCAACAAGACCAAGCGCGGCGCTGCCACCATTGCGCGCCGTCGTCGTGCCGGGCGCAAGCGCCTGACGCCGGTTTGAGGCCATGACGGGCCCGGCTCAGCGCCTGCGCTTTGGGCGCGGGATGCACATCAAGCACGGCCGGGATTTTGCCCGGGTGCGGGAGCAGGGCGGGCGGCTGGCCAGCGGTTGTCTGGTGGCCAACTGGTTGCGGTTGCCGGCGGGGTCCGCCTCGCGGCTGGGCGTGGTGGCCGGCAGCAAAATTGGGGGAGCCGTCCTGCGGAGCCGGGTTAAACGTCTCCTACGCGAATCGTTTCGCCTCCACCAACTTGAACTCGCCGGGCCCGTGGATTTGGTGTTGGTTGCGCGGCCGTCCATTGCGCGCGGGGATTTTGTCACGGTGGAACGGGATTTTTTGGCGGCGTTGCGCAAGGCCGGTTTGCTGAAGGCGCCGGCGGCAAGCGAATGAATCCACTGCAGCACACGCTGATTTTTTTGGGCCGGCTTTATCGCTGGACGTTGTCCCCGTTGAAGACCGCCTTGTTTGGTCCGACGGGGCGTTGCCGTTTTGAACCCAGCTGCTCCGCGTATGCCATCGAGGCGGTGCGGGTCCACGGCGCGCTGGCCGGCAGCTGGCTGGCGTTGAAACGGATCGGGCGCTGTCATCCCTGGGGTGGCTGTGGTCACGATCCTGTACCGCCCCGGCGGCCGGGGGCGACCGCGCCCAAACTGGCCTCGTCGCCGGGCGATTGCGGCTGTTAAAATTCATGGATCGCAAAGCAATCATCGTTGTCAGCGCGTCACTAGGCTTCATCTTGCTGTGGAGCGTGGTCATCGTTCCGAAGTTTCTCACCAAGCCGTTGCCCCCCGGTGCGATTCCCGCGGCCACCGCGAGTTCCAACAACCTTGCCGCAACCGCGGCCACCAATGTGTCCACCGAGCCGGCGCTGGCGGCGTCAACCAACGCCGTGGCGCCTTTTGTGACGCCGGCCGCGCCCGAAACGACCCTTACGCTGACCAACCGCAACGCGCGTTACATCTTCACCTCGCATGGCGGTGGCTTGAAGGAAATCGAGCTGGTGCGGTATCCCGAATTCGTGGCGCGCGGCCAGAGGACGGCCTCCACCAACGTCGCCACGTTGAATCACGGCGCACCGGTGCCGGTCATGGCGTTGCTGGGTGACGCGGCGCTGCAGGGAGACGGCGAGTTTCAGTTGTCCCGGACGGCCAACGGCGTGCGGGCCGAAAAGGCCCTGACCAACGGCCTGGTGGTGGTGAAAGAATTTGTGCCGTCATCCAATTACCTGTTCACGGCCACGGTGCGCGTGGAGAACCGTTCGGCGGCCGACGTGTCGGTGGGCTCGCAGGAATGGGTCATCGGCACGGCATCACCCATGAACCCGCTGGACAAGCAGGCGCTCACGACGGTGGGCCTGATGTGGTCGGATGGCAACAAGGCGCACGACACGCCGAAGTCGTGGTTTGACAACCGCAGCTTCACCGGCTGCCTCACCGGCCATCAGGAACCGCGCACCGAATATCGCGGTGGCGAAAGCAACGTGGTCTGGGTGGCGGCTCACGACCAGTTCTTCGCCATTGTCGCCATCCCGCCGACCAACGCGCCGTCCGTCGTCGCCCACACCGTCAAGCTGCCCAAGCCGCCGGTCGATGATTCGATTCCGGGCAGCGCGTCGCTGCCGGCACCCGAAGGGTTCCAGACGGCCATCAATTACCCCGGCTTCACGGTCAAGGCGGGCGGCACGTTCGAGCGCACGCTGACGTTCTACGCCGGGCCCAAGGAATATCGCCGGCTGGCGGAGATTGCCGCGCAGCAGGGGAACGACCTGGATCACTTGATGGGCTTTGGCTTCTTCGGGTTTGTTTCCAAGGCCCTGCTCCTGGGCATGAACTGGCTGCATGACACGCTCAAGTTCGGTTACGGCCTCGCCATTGTTTTCATCACCATCCTCATCAAAACGGTGTTCTGGCCGCTGACGGCCGCGAGCACGCGCTCGATGAAGCGCATGCAGACCCTGCAACCGCAGATGAAGGCATTGCAGGAAAAATACAAGGACGACCCGGCCAAGATGAACCGGAAGCTGATGGAGTTCATGAAGGAGAACCGCGTCAGCCCGCTCGGCGGCTGTCTGCCGATGTTCCTGCAAATCCCGGTGTTCTTCGGCTTCTTCACGATGATTCGCAGCGCGATCGAGCTGCGCGGCGCGCCTTTCCTGTGGGTGCACGACCTGTCGCAGGCCGACACGTTGTTCTATCTGCCGGGCACGCATTTCCCCTTCAACTTGCTGCCGCTGATCATGGGCGCCACGATGCTCTGGCAGGCGCGGCTCACGCCGCCGTCGCCGGGCATGGACCCCGCCCAGCAAAAGATCATGAAATACATGCCGCTCATGTTCATGGTCTTCCTCTACAATTACTCCGCCGCCCTGACGCTTTACTGGACGACGAACAACCTGCTGACCATTCTGCAGACCAAGCTGACCAAGGCCAAGGCGCCGGCCCCCGCCACGCCGGCCGTTGCCACGCCGGCCAAACGCAGGTAAACCCGGGCCCGTTTTCACACCATGACTGCACAACCCAAAGCCACGCTCGAAAAAGTGCTCGCCCTGCTCGGCTTTCCCGCCGAGATCGAGGAGAAGCAAATCGAGGACGGCCTCCTGCTGGACATCAAAACCGAGGACTCCGGCCGCCTGATCGGCCGCCAGGGCCAGACGCTCGCCGACCTGCAATACATCGTCAACCGGCTCCTGTTCCAACAGGACCAGAACGCGCCGCGCGTGACCGTGGACGTGGGCGGCTACCGCAACCAGGCGCGGGAAGCGCTCATCAAGAAGGCCATGGAGGCGGCGGAGAAAGTGCGCCGGCTGGGCGACATTGTGGAACTGGAGCCGCTCAACTCCTTCGAGCGCCGCATCGTGCACCAGGCCATTAAGGACGACCCGGACATCGAGACGCACAGCGTCGAAGTGGAGGGGACGGACAAGAAGGCCATTTTGTTCCGGCCCAAAAGAAGCTAAGCAGGCGCCGGGGATGAATCCTTGAAGTTGGGGGTCACGTTGGGTGAACAGGGGGGCGGTCAACAGGATTGACATGTTTGGCCGTGATGGAAACGGGGCTTGATGTCCGCGCTTTGCCGTCGGCAACGCTGACCTTCCAGAACAACGGCCTCACGCGTCTGGTCACGACCCGGGCCTACGACGCGCTGAACCGGCTGACGAACATCGTGAGCGCCTCCAACAGCGTGGTGTATGCGGCCTTTGCCTACGGCTACAACGCGGCCAACCAGCGGACGAACGTGATCACGGCGGACGCCTCGCATTGGGTGTATCAGTATGATAAACTGGGCCAGGTGACCTCGGGCAAAAAATACTGGAGCGACGGCACGGCGGTGGCCGGCCAGCAGTTCGACTACGCCTTTGACGACATCGGCAACCGGCAGAGCACGACGCGGGACACGCGCACGGCCAGTTACACGGCCAATCTGCTCAATCAATACAGCAGCCGGACGGTGCCGGGCTATGTGAACGTGCTGGGCGAAGCGACGAACGCGGCCACGGTGACGGTGTGGACACAGGACGGCGGGTTTGCCTGTGAACGGCACGACGCCTACTTCCGGGCCGAGGTGACGGCGAGCAACAGTGCCGCCCCCGAATGGCTCAACCTGACGAACCTGGCCGTGCTGAACAACGGCACCAACGCCGACCTCATCGCCACCAACACCGGGAACCTGTTCGTGGCGCAGACGCCCGAGACGTTCCAGTATGACTTGGACGGCAACCTGACCAACGACGGGCGCTGGCTGCTGACGTGGGACGGCGAGAACCGGCTGGTTAAACTGGAGAGCCAGGCGGCCGCCCCAACGGCCTCCAAGCTGAAACTGGAGTTCGTGTATGACGCG